>JAVHVB010000116.1:0-10740 GCA_032160775.1 Pseudonocardiales bacterium
GAGCGGTACCGCCCTGGAAGAGATCGTCGTGGCCGGTCCGGTGCCCTCGCCGGCCGCGGGCGAGCGGTTGCTGCAGCGCGCGTTCGTTCGCGCCGGCGAGCTGGTTCCCGACCAGCCGAAGCTGGACGAATCGCGCGAGCACCTGCGCGCGGCGACCGTGACCCTGCCGTGGGACGGGCTGAAACTCTCGCGGGGCGAACCCGCCATCCCGACGCGGGTGGTCTGACGAACCGATCGGCCCCGCCAAGTACCGTGACACCATGCGTGCGGTGATCGTGGTTGACGTCCAGAACGACTTCTGTGAAGGCGGATCCCTTGCCGTGGCAGGGGGAACTGCCGTTGCCCAGGCGATCAGCGCCCGGCTCAGCCAAGGCGACTTCGATCATGCCGTCGCCACCCGCGATCATCACGTCGACCCGGGCGCACACTTCGCCGAGTCCCCCGACTTCGTCGACACCTGGCCGGCGCACTGCGTCGTCGGCACGGAGGGCGTGCACCTGCACCCCGACCTCGACCCGTCCCGGCTCGAGGCGATCTTCGACAAGGGCGAGTACGCCGCCGCCTACTCCGGTTTCGAGGGCCGCAGCGACGGCGTCGACCTGGCCGAATGGCTGCACGACCGCGATGTCGACCACGTCGAGATCATCGGCATCGCCACCGATCACTGCGTGCGGGCCACAGCGCTCGATGCCGCCCGCAACGGCTTCGCGACCACGGTCCGGCTCGACCTGACCGCTGGCGTGGCACGCACCACCGTCGACGCCGCGCTCGTCCAACTCGCCGCGGCCGGCGTCTCGCTGGTCGGCGAGCCGATCGTGCGCGGCTGAATGACCGTCCCGGTTCGTCCCGATTGGCCCTGCTCGATCGGGAACTTTGTACACACACGGCTGTTCCACAGGGTCTGAGTTCGCTACGGTCGCGCCCATGACGCAACCTCCCGGTCCGCCGTACGGGCAGCCCCAGTCCGGGCCACCGCAATACGGGCAGCCACCGGTTCAGTACAGCCAGCCAGGCGGGCAACCGGGGGGCCAGCCCTACGGCCAGCAGCAGGGGTACGGGGCGCCGCCCGTTTACCGGCAGCCCGCCGGCAACCAGTTCGGCATCGTCGGTGCGATCGTCGCGGTGATTGGTGCGGCGCTTGTCGTCGTCGCATTCACCGCCGTGGGCTGGTTCAAGGGCAAGCAGACGAAGTTCAGTGACGTCAAGGACCTCCTCGATCAAGCGGGTTCGAGCGGCTCGGGAGTATCGAAGCTGTACTTCAGCTGGCTGGCCTGGGTGGTGCTCGCCGTTGTCTTCGTCGTGGCAATCCTGGCGAACCTGCCGGCGCCGAGCGCGAGTCCGCTGCGGCCGCTGGGCCTGGTACTCGGGCTGGCCGCGATCGGACTGACCTTCTGGGCGATCAAGTTCCTCTCCACCTCGAAGCCCAGCTACACCGAGTACCTGAAGAACGCGCGGCTGGGGTTCTACTTCACCCTCGCTGGATTTCTGATCATTGGTATCGGGGCGGCGATCGGTTCCCGGAGCCGATCTCGTTTCTAGCCGACAGCCGTCGCTCAGAGTGTCGCTGTCGCACGATCCGTCGGTCAGCTAGCGTTCAGAGGTATGACTCAGCCATACGGCCAGGAGCCGACTCCAGGTTCCGATCCGCAGTACGGCCGACCGCAGCAAGGTCAGCCGGTTGAGCCGGGCTACGGGCCACCGGATCAGCGGCGGGCGGCGGTGGCGAACGCGTATGGCTCGCCGATCAGCAGTGGCGCCAAGTTCGGGGTCGTCGGCGCCACCCTTGCCGGCATCGGCGGCGTGCTGCTCGTCATCGCGTTCACGGCCGTCGACTGGTACCAGCACAACACCTTCAGCGATCTGCACGATGGGTTCGCAGCGGCCAACTCGAACCAGGAGGGCGGCCTGGCCGACGCCTACTTCTCCTGGCTGGCGTGGATCATGCTGATCGTCGTCGTGGTCGTTGCCATCGCCGCAACTCTGCCCACACCCGCGTCGGGACCCTTACGCGCACTCGGGGCGATCCTCGCAGCCGCTGCCATCGCATTCACGTTCTTTTCGATCCAGCTCTCGAGCGGAGTGGCGTACAGCAGCTTCATCAAGCACGCCTCGGTGGGCTTCTACCTCGCGCTGGCCGGCTTCCTGCTCGCCGGTATCGGCGCGCTGACCGGTCCCAGCAACCGGGTCTAGCCAGTCGCGGCTTCCTCGATCTCCTCGCGCGTGATGCCGAGGACGAACAGGACGCTGTCGAGATAAGGCAGGTTCACCGACGTGTCGGCGGCAGCCCGAAGAGCGGACTTCGCGTTGAACGCGATGCCCAGTCCGGCGGCCTCGAGCATGTCGATGTCGTTGGCGCCGTCGCCCACCGCGACCGTCTGCGACATCGGCACGCCGAACTGCTCGGCGAACCGGCGCAGGGCGGCGGCCTTGCCGGCGCGGTCGAGGATGTCACCGACGACCCGGCCAGTGACGACGCCGTCGACCACTTCGAGTTCGTTCGCGGCGGTGAAGTCGAGCTCCAGTTCGCGTTCGAAGCGATCGGTGACGAACGTGAAGCCGCCGCTGACGACGCCCACGTGGCAACCGACCCGGCGCAGCGTCCGGACGAAGGTGCGGGCGCCGGGGGTCAGCCGCAGCTGATCGCGAACCGCAGCGAGGTCGTCGGTGGTCAACCCGGCAATCAGCGCGACGCGGGCGCGCAGCGAGTCGGCGAAGTCGAGCGCGCCGGCCATCGCCCGCTCGGTGATGGCAGCGACCTGCTCCGCTACGCCGGCGCGCGCGGCCAGGACGTCGATCGCCTCGTCCTGGATGAGCGTCGAGTCGACGTCGAGCACGACGAGCCGCTTGGCCCGCCGGCGCAGCCCGGCCGCCTCGATCGCGATGTCGACCCCGGTGTCGTCGGCGGCGGCGATCAGCGCCGCGCGCAGCCGGGTCGCGTCGGGCGCCCGGACGAGCATCTCGAGACTTGCCGCCGGCTCGGTGGACAGCTGCGCCACTGACTCGATGTTCGCGCGGGCGTCGGTGATCACCTGGGCGATGTGGCTGAGCACGCCGGGCCGCAACTGGCGGGCGATCACGATCACGTGGTTCAGGCTCTCCCCCGCGGACGCCGCGGGTGGGGCCACCGACTCGGCGACCGCCACCTCGCTCTCCATGCCGAGGGCGTGCGCCGCCTGGCTCACCGAGTTGCGCAGCGCGGTCGGGTCACCGCGCAGGGCCAGCAGCACCGCGAGGATCAGCCGGTCGCGGATGACGACCTGCTCGACGTCCACGACCTCGATGTCGAAGGCGGCGAGCGCGGCGAAGAACGCGGCAGTGACCCCCGGACGGTCGCGCCCGGAGATGGTCGCGAGCACCGATGTGGGTTGCATACGTCGCGAATCGACTCGGCGGGTTGCCCGCGCCGAGCCGGATTCAGTCGTCCTTCCCGGGCTCCTCGTTCGGACCGTCCACCGGGATGCCCCAGCTTCCGACGTGCGCGCCGTCGTGCGGGTCACGCGAGTTCATGGACGTCGCCGCCCGGTGCCCGCGGTTGCCCGCGTGCGCCTCTGCCTCGAGCCGTTCCAGCAGGTGCGGATAGTGGGCCTCGAACGCAGGGCGTTCGGACCGGATCCGCGGGATCGAGGTGAAGTTGTGTCGCGGCGGCGGACTGGACGTCGCCCACTCGAGCGAGTTGCCGAAGCCCCAGGGGTCGTCCGCGGTGACGATCTCGCCGAACCGGTAGGAGTGGTACATGTTCCAGACGAACGGGATCAGCGACGCGCCGAGGACCAGCGAGCCGACCGTCGAGAACGTGTTCAGCGCGGTGAAGCCGTCGCTGTCGTGATAATCCACGAAGCGGCGGGGCATGCCCTCGGCGCCCAGCCAGTGCTGCACGAGGAAGGTGGCGTGGAAGCCGATGAAGGTCAGCCAGAAGTGCAGCTTGCCCAGCTTCTCGTCCAGGTACCGGCCGGTGAACTTCGGGAACCAGAAGTAGATGCCGGAGTAGACGGCGAACACGATCGTGCCGAACAGCACGTAGTGGAAGTGCGCGATGACGAAGTAGGAGTCGGCGACGTGGAAGTCGATCGGCGGGCTGGCCAGCAGCACGCCGGTGAGCCCGCCGAACAGGAAGGTCACCAGGAACCCGACCGCGAACAGCATCGGCGTCTCGAAGGTGATCGAGCCGCGCCACATCGTGCCGATCCAGTTGAAGAACTTGATGCCGGTGGGCACCGCGATGAGGAAGGTCATCACGCTGAAGAACGGAAGCAGCACGGCCCCGGTCGTGAACATGTGGTGCGCCCACACCGTCAGCGACAGCGCCGCGATCGAGAGTGTCGCCAGCACCATGCCCTTGTAGCCGAACAGCGGCTTGCGGCTGAACACCGGGATGACCTCGGTGATGATGCCGAAGAACGGCAGCGCCACGATGTAGACCTCGGGGTGCCCGAAGAACCAGAACAGGTGCTGCCACAGGATTGCGCCACCGTTGTTCGGCTCGAAGACCACCGAGTGGAGGTGCCGGTCGGCGTAGAGCACGAGCAGCGCGGCGGTGAGGATCGGGAAGGCGAGCAGGACGAGCAGGCTCGTCACGAGGATGTTCCAGGTGAAGATCGGCATCCGGAACATCGTCATGCCGGGTGCGCGCATCGTGACGATCGTGGTCACGAAGTTGACGCCGCCGAGGATCGTGCCCAGCCCGGCCACCGCCAGACCCATGATCCACAAGTCGGCGCCGATCCCGGGTGAGTTCACCGCGTTCGTCAGCGGCGAATAGGCGTACCAGCCGAAGTCGGCCGCGCCGTTGGGCGTGAACCAGCCCAGGTTCGCCATCACCGCGCCGAACAGGAACAGCCAGTAGGAGAACGCGTTGAGCCGCGGGAACGCGACGTCCGGCGCACCGATCTGCAGCGGCACCACGAGGTTCGCGAAGGCGAACAGGATCGGCGTCGCGAAGAACAGCAGCATGATCGTGCCGTGCATCGTGAACAGCTGGTTGTACTGCTCCTGCGAGAGGAACTGCCGCCCCGGCCGGGCCAGCTCGATGCGCATGAGCAGCGCCATCACGCCGCCGAGCGCGAAGAACGCGAGCGAGGTGACCAGGTACATCCGGCCGATCATCTTGGGGTCGGTGGTGCGCAGCACCTGGCTGAACATCGACCCCTTGGGAGCGACTTGGGCGGGGAACGGACGGGCGACGATGGACTGCGGCTCGGCCGGGTCGGGAGCGCTAGCCGGCGTCGGCTCGTCAGTCGTCGTCACGCCACTCTCCACTCTTCGCGATACGTCCCTCCCGCAGAATAGTTCCTTCCCGGTCCGCGGGGACCGCGGGGCGGTCGGATGCGCGTCGTGTTAACCCCATGTGAAATTTTGAGTTTCTCCTATACGCTGTTTGCGGCGTTTCTGCACATGTACTTCCTGCGTGTGCTCGCCGGCAGATCCCCCGCCGAGAGGGCAGCTCGTGCGGGCTAGGAGGGTCCATGGACGGCCGTTGGCGTGCGCCGTCGGCCTTCCGCGCCGACCCGTACTCCCCGGCCGCGGCGCGCCCGTCCCGACGCCAGGCGACGGCGCTGCTGGCCGCCCTCGTCCTGGTCTGCGGGGTGGTGGCCGTGCTGTCCTACGTCGTGCGGCCGGACCGGGCGCGGGCGTTCGACCTGTTCCACGGCTCGGTGTTCCTCAGCGACCAACTGGGCCCGGTCGCGGCCGATCTGGCGAGCGGGATGGCCACGCTGCGCCTGGTCAACGCCAACGATCAGGTGGGCATCACCGGCTCGGAGGTGCTCGACGCGATTCCGCTGACCGATCACACGCTGCTGCTCAATCCGGCGAGCGGCGAGTTCAACATGGTCGACAACAACGGCTTCATCGTGAAGCACGACGGCAGCGGCGTGCCGCTCTCGGCGCGGCCCGCGCCGACGACCGCGGCCGGTGTCGACGCGGGCGCCGGGCTCGCCTACATCGTGCGCACCGGACCGCGCGGCGGCACCGACGTCTATCTCGTCAGCCAACCGACGGTCGAGGCGGCGGTCAACGCCACGAACGGCGTCTCGCCGCGCGCCAGCGGCTCGATGCCCGAGCAGGGCAGCACAGCGCCGGGCGGCGCGGCCAGCGCGAACGGCGATCTGTGGCTGCTGGTTGGCCGGACCGGCAGCACCGGGCTGAGAACCATCCGACAGTTGCAGGTGCCGGTGGGCAGCAGCGCCGGCAGCACGCTGGTCGCGTCCGACCACGGCCGGGTGAACGGTCCTGCCGCGATCGGCACTGCGGCGACCGGCGCGGGCACCGGCGTCGTCGCGGTCGCGTCCGTGTCGCGGATCGACATCTTCGGCTCGGGGACCGACGAGCGCACCGCTACCTACGCCGCGCCGGACGGCGTCGACGCCATCCTGCCGGCGACGAACACCCAGGGCCGGGTTGCCTTCCTGATGCACGGCAGCGCCGGCTGGTACGTCCTCTCTGTCGGTGCCGACGGGACTGACCTGCGGATACCGGCGCTGCTCGACGGCGTGCCGCCGAACGCCGCCCTCGCCGCCCCGGCGGCGAGCAACGGACGGCTGTACACCGTCGACCGCTCGTCCGGGAAGCTGTACGAGATCGACCCCGACGCGAGCGCGGCACCGTTGCCCGACGGGCTGACCTATCCGGTCGTGGCGAAGATCGAGGAGGCCGACTACCGCGACGCCTACGTCTGGGCGCGCGGGCCTCGGGTGGTGGTCAACTCCCCCACCCACACGAACGCGCTGATGCTGTTCACCGACGGCAGCTCGGCGCCGCGGGTGATCGCGAAGACGAACGCGGTGCGGGTGGACGCCGCAGGCGGCGCCGAGGCGCTCACCCGGAGCAACCTGCCGGCCGGGACCCCCAAGCCGCCGGAGCCCGGCACACCCAAACCCCGGCCGGTGGACGTGCAGCCGGTGAACCCGCGGCTGAACTGTCACTCGACGGCCGTCAAGCCGCACATCCCGGTCATCACGTCGGCGGTACCGGGTTCGCGCACGGTCGGACTCAGCTGGCGCTATCCGGTCATCACGCCGCAGGACTGCATCCCGTCCACCTATCTCGTGTCGGTCACGCTGGTGGGCAACGACGCACCGCAGCCGCCGGGCTCGGTGCGGGTCCAGGCCCAGACCGGCGCGACGCTGAGCGGCCTGTTCCCGTCGACCGGCTATCAGGTCACGGTCACCGCACTCATCAACGGCCAGGGCACATCCTCGCCCGCCGCGTTCTTCACCACCGGCGTCGAGGGCCCGCAGGCGCCGACCGACCTCTCCGTCGCAGCGGACTCGTCGGGCAGCTGGACGCTGGACTGGGATTCCTGCGGCACAGTCGAGCAGGGTTGCGTCGCGACACAGAGCTGGACGATCACGCCGAGTTTCTGCGACCGGCGCAGCGTGGCGAGCCCCCCGGCGCCGATCACCGTGACCGCCGACCCGTCGGCCCGGCGGCAACCCGCGGCGACCTACTCCGGCGGCGACGACCTGCTCGGGCGCGGACTGCGGTTCCAGGTGCAGGGCACCGGTACCGAGGGCCAGGCCGGCACCCCGTCCGCGCCGAGTCCGTGCGTGTTCAGCTGGGCGACGCCGGTCGGCGCCGACCTGCAGCTCCGGGCGAGCACTCCGCCGCAGACGGCCGGCGGCGACGACACGACCACCACGACCGCGCGGGTCACCTTCGCGGGCGGCCGGGTGCATGACCTCGGCGGCGTGGGCGGCACGCTCACCTATCAACTGCTCAGCGCCGCGTCGGTCGTCGACACCGTCGGCCCGACGACGGCCGGCAACGTCACGCTGCACGGCATCCGGGCCGGCGCTCGCTACCAGGTGCGGGTGTTCGTCAGCCCGCCACGGCATCCCGAGGTGACGGTGCCGATCGGCCCGGTCGACGTCGTGCCGGCGGTCGCCGAGTGGCCGGTCCTGCTCATCGACCAGCCCACGTTCGACGCGCCGCCCGGGTTGGCCGGCACCCTGCACGTCCGGTTCACGTTCCCAGCCGGCACCGGTGTGCGCGGCGAGACCTTCGACCTCGTCAACAGCCAGCTGACCTGCGGGGGCGGCAACGTCGCGATGAACCTGACCGCCGCCGACGTCGCGCCGGGCGAGGACATGGCCTTCCCCGTCGACCGGACGACCTACCGCGGCCCGTGCACCGTGACGCTCCAGCTGGCGCAGGACCCCGTCTCCGTCACCGATCCGCCGCTGTACGGCGCCGGCACCTCACCGGCGCGCACCTCGCCGTCGGTCATCCTCGACCCGCCGTCGATCACCGCGACCGCCGACGACTTCTCGGCGCAGTGGGCGGGCAACCAAGGGCACCCGACGGTGATCGTGAGCTTCCACGGCGCGGACGAGCTGTCCGGCGCGCGGGACTGGCAGTTGACCCTGACCCGCGGTGTCGACACGTGCGGGTCCGCCGCCGGCGACCCGCTGCCGGTGGCGATCGAGGTGGACAAGCAATGCGTGTCGCACGGCAGCGGCGAGTTCTCGGTGCGCGTCGAGTACACCTACTTCGGCATCGCGCACGCGGCCTATGACGTGCCGGTGTCGGGCGACGCACCGGAGCCGGTGGACCCGACGAAGCTGTCGTTCACCGCGCAGTGGAACAGCAACCCACTCGCACCGCAGATCGTGCTCGACTACACGGGCTCGGAGCCGGCCGGCGTACTCGCGCCGCTCGACTGGACCGAGGTCGTGACATCGAGTGCGCTACCCGGCGTCGTATGTGCCAGCGCCTCCGACGACCCGGCCGCCGGGACGGTGCGCATCCCGGACGTGCTCGTCAGCTGCCCGGCGACGCTCGGGCTGGACGGCCAGCTGCCGATCTACTCCGTCGAGATCTCGTTCACCGATCCCAACTACGACCAGACCGGGGACTACCCGACGCCGGTCACGGGGGTTCCACCGCAATGACCGTCGCAGCACACCGAGGAGCGAAGTTGGCAAGCCCACCGGAAGCCATCGAGCGCCTGGCCCAGGACGTGGACCGGCTGTGCCGGAACATGGGTTACGTCATCCAGGGCAAACCCGAGGTGCTCCGGCGCACGGCCATCTGCCTGCTCGCCGAGGGGCACCTGCTGCTCGAGGACGTGCCGGGCACCGGCAAGACCTCGCTCGCGCGTGCCCTGGCCGCATCGCTGTCCCTCGACTGGCACCGCATCCAATTCACCCCCGACCTCCTCCCGTCCGACGTCACCGGGGTGTCGGTCTACAACCAGCGCACCGGCGAGTTCGAGTTCAAGCCCGGGCCGGTGTTCGCCAACATCGTCGTCGCCGACGAGATCAACCGAGCGTCGCCGAAGACGCAGTCGGCGCTGCTCGAGGTGATGGAGGAGGCGACGCTCACCGCCGACGGCATCGTGCACCCGATGGCCCGGCCGTTCATGGTCGTGGCGACGCAGAACCCGATCGACATGGAGGGCACTTACATCCTGCCGGAGGCGCAGGTCGACCGGTTCCTGATGAAGCTCACCGTCGGCTATCCGAGCGCCGACGCCGAGGCGGAGATCCTGCGCACCCAGAAGATGGGTCCCACCATCACCCAGCTGACGCCCGTCCTCACCGCCCACGAGGTCGCGGGCCTGATCGACGTGGTGAAGCAGGTCGAGGTCGCGCCGGCGCTCGAGCGGTACATCGTGACGATCGCCGCGACCACCCGGTCGATGTCGGAGTTGCGGCTCGGTGTCTCGCCCCGCGGCAGCCTGGCGCTGCTGCGGGCGGCGCGCGCCTGCGCCGCCGTCGCGGGGCGCGCGTTCGTGACTCCGGAGGACGTCAAGGAGATGGCGCCGGCAGTGCTCGCGCACCGGGTCATCCTGCAACCGGACGCCGAATTGCTGGGTCGTACCGGCACCGAACTCATCGCCCGCGCGGTGCAGTCGGTCGCCGTGCCCCGCTCGGCACCGAGTCCGCGGTGACCCTCTTCGGGCTGGCTGCGCTACTCGGTGGCGGCGCGGCGCTGGCCACCGGGCTATCGCTCGGCTGGCTCGCGTTCGACCTGATCGGTCTCGGCCTGCTCGCGGTCGTGCTGCTCGGCCTCGCCACGGTGGCCCGGCCGTCCAGGCTGGTGATCGACCGGGAGATCCAGCCGCCGCGGGTGCCCAAGGGTTCGCCCGCCGTCGCCTTCCTGACCTTCGCGAACCGCGGCCGTCGCCCGGTGCCGGTCGCCGTCGCGACCCAACCGTTCGGCGACCAGCGGGTCCGGACGGTGATCCCGCGGCTGCGCGGCGGTGAGCGTGGCACCCGGGCGTACCGGTTGCCCACCCACCGGCGCGGCATCTTCGATGTCGCGCCGGTCGAGGTCACCCGGCGGGACCCGTTCGAGCTGTTCCGGCTCTCCCGCAAACACGGCCGGCCGGAGCGCATCTGGGTGTACCCGCGCGTGCTCCGCTTCCGCAGCCTCCCGGCCGGGCAGCTGCGCTACCTCGAGGGCCGCTCGTCGGACACCTCGCCGCAGGGCAACATCACCTTCCACCGGTTGCGCGAGTACGTCGCCGGCGACGATCTGCGGCTCGTCCATTGGCGCTCGTCGGCCCATGCCGGGCGGCTGCTGGTCAAGCACAACGTGGACACGTCGCAGCCCTACACCGTCGTGATCTTCGACCAGCGGCCGAGCCGGTACACCGAGGAGTCGTTCGAGCAGGCAATCGACGTCGCTGCCTCGGTGCTCGTCGCGTGCGCCGCCGACAAGGCGCCCGTCGAGTTGCGGTTGACCGATGGCACGGTGCTCGGCGGACCGCGGGTGCGCGCGGTGACCCCGCTCGTCGAC
>JAVHVB010000117.1:0-6495 GCA_032160775.1 Pseudonocardiales bacterium
CAGCCGGTGCAGCCGTGCAGCGTCTTCTCCATCGACTCGGACGGGATGTAGAACGGCTGGATCACGAAGGTCTTCACCAGGATCGCGATCAGGATGGCGAGCGCGACCAGTGCCGGCAGCTCCCACCACGGCGCCTTGCGGTGCGGCTTGTGCGGCGCGACCGCCTTCGCCCGCTTCCGCTCCGCGCGGCGGGCACCCAACTGCGCCCAGGCCGAGTCCGAGCGGTGCGCTCCCTTGCGTCGGGCCGCCGCCGCCTGTGGCGATTCGGCAGACGATCCGGCAGGCGCCGCGGGAGGCGATCCGGGGGGTGCAGCTTCCGCTGCGCCGGGTGCCGGCTTGATGAACGAGGGGGGCGCCGCGTTCGACGGCGCTGCGGCCGGGGACTCGCTCGGCGGCACGGCGTCAGCCGGGTTCGGGCCCGCGGGCCCGTTCTCGTCAGTCAAAACGCCTGCCTGCGGAGGTCAGCGCGCGATGGTCTCGCGCTTCTCCTTGATCTTGGCAGCCTTGCCGCGCAGGTCGCGCAGGTAGTAGAGCTTGGCGCGCCGCACGTCGCCGCGGGTGACGACCTCGATCTTCTCGATCACCGGGGTGTGCACGGGGAAGGTGCGCTCGACGCCCACGCCGAAGCTCACCTTGCGGACGGTGAACGTCTCGCGGACGCCGCCGCCCTGGCGCCGGATGACGGCGCCCTGGAAGACCTGGACGCGCGAGCGGCTGCCTTCGATGACCCGCACGTGCACCTTCAGCGTGTCACCGGGCCGGAAGTCCGGGACGTCGCTGCGCTCGGAAGCGGCATCGAGGGTGTCGAGGGTGTTCATCGCAGATTCCGTCTCGTCGTCGTACTAGTGGCTGTGGTGCCAGGCCCCGTCGGAGCCGAGAATGAGCATTTTCGGGCACGCTGCCGCGCGCTCAGGCGCAGCGGGCAACCCCACGATGATGCCACATACCGGTGGGCGGGCCGAAATCCGTGCTCAGCCGGGACTGTTGCTCAGTTCAGGACGAACCAGGCGACGGGGAGTGGGACGACCGGAGCCCTGAGCAGGCTGATGACGATCGACGACGTTCCTGGCTTGGGCACGGCGCTGGAGACCCCATTGCCCTTCGCCGCGCGCTGGAGCGTGGCGAGCACCGTGCTCGCAGCGTCGAGTGCCACGCCGTGCACGGTCACGCTGGTCTTGCCCGCAGGGATCGTGGCCCGCCCGCTTCGGGTGAACGTTGCTACCCCGTCCACCTCCAACGCCCGGGCGCCGGCCGGCGCCGTGGCCAGCACACCGGTCCCGCCAGTCGCGGTCGCCGAACCCTTGACGCCGACCCCGCCGGTTGCCGTACCACGCACGCCGACGCCGGTCGCGGCGCTGGCATTCCCGAGCACGCCGGCGCCACCCGCAGCGGACACGAACCCGTGGACGCCGTTCGTGGCGCCTTGACCGAACACCCCGTCGTTCCCGGTGGACGTGAAGAACCCGCCGGTTGCGGTACCCACGCCGTGCACACCGGTTGCCCCCTGGCCGAACACGCCGTCGGACGGGCCGCTGCCGACCACTCCGCGGCCGCCGGCCGAACTCGCCAACCCGAAGACGCCGGCCTCGCCGTTCGTGCCGGCCGTCTGGCCCTCGATCGCGGTCGTCGGCGAAAAGCCGAACACCGCCAGACCGCCCGCGTTGGCCGCGAACCCGCTGATCCCGGCGTGTCCGTCGGTCGAGTTGGTGTAGCCCTGGATCGCCGTCTTGTTGCTCTGCCCGTAAACACCGATTCCGGCGTCGGCGTAACCGGCCACGGCGATGCCGCCGGTCGCCGAGTTCGTCACGCCTTGAACCGCTACGCCGTCGCTCTCGCCATGTACGCCGACGCCACCGGACTCGTTCACGCCCCAGACACCGACTCCGCCCGCATGGACCGCGTCGCCCCGAAGGCCCGCACCACCCGACGTCGACAGCGAGACTCCGATGACGCCGTTGCCGCCGCCGGTGACTTTCAGCGAGTCGGGCGAGATGCCCGCCTCCAGCAACGTGAGGCCATTCGGCGAATTCGTCGCGCCGAGCAGGAACGGCCCCTCATCCGCGGCGTGCGCGGTTTCGCCGCTCACGACTGGGAGGCACAGCGCGCCGGCGACGCCGATGCCGGTTGCGAGTCCGGCCCGACGCAACAGGCTGCGCCGGTCACATGATGGCGTCTCGGAATCCACTTTTCGACCTCGAACCTGCTGCTCAGTCATCGCGCTACTCCCCGTCCGATGTAGGCCCCGCGTCACCGGCCGTCGGCCGTGGGCCGGCGGCGAGCTCCGCTTCGAAGGCCGCGCAGAGGATCTGCTCGGCCGACAACGCCATCCGATGAGCGTCGAGCGCGTGCCGCTGCGCCTCCCGGATCAGGTGGTGCTCGTCACCGGCGCGCACCGTGAATCCGCATTCGCACCGCAGGACGACGGTCATTGCTCCTCGAGATGGCTGGGATCGGAACTCTTGCGCCAGGCGGTAATCAGCCGGCAACTGCGCGGCAAACGACGCCGCGAACCGCACAGATCGCCCGTACCGGACGGGCAGGTTTGTCGCGGCCGGATCCGCGCGGGATGCTGTGCCGGCACGGTGCTTGGCGGCCGACAGGACGGGTCGCAGCATGTGCGTCGAGGTGCGATATGCGGGTCTGGCTCACAGGCGCCTTCACGATCGAAGGTGACGACGGCCCGATACCGCGCGAGCGGCTGCCCGGGCGCCAGGGCAGGCTGCTGCTCGCCTACCTGATCACCGAGCACGGCCACGCGGTGCGCAGGGGCGACCTCGCCGAGCTGTTGTGGGGTGCGCACCCGCCGGCGACGTCGGACAAAGCGATCGCCGTCGTCATCAGCAAGCTGCGTGCCGTGCTCGTCGCGTGCGGGGTCGACGGTTCACGGGCGTTGACGAACGCGTTCGGCTGCTACCAGCTCACCTTGCCTGAGGGCACCTGGATCGACGTCGCGTCGGCCGCGGAGCTCGCGGGCAGCGCGGAGGACGCGCTGCGGCGGGGCGCGGTCGACGCGGCACTCAGCTCGGCTCGCGAGGCCATCGAGCTGGGTCGGCGACCCTTCCTGCCCGGCGCCGACGGGCCGTGGGTTGCCGACCGGCGCGCCGCACTGGCCGCCGTGCTGGCCGGCGCTCTCGATTGCGCCGCGGAGGCCGCACTTCGCACAAACGACGCGGCCGGCGCCGTTGGCGCGGCACGCGAGGCTGTGGCGCTCGAACCGTTCCGCGAGGCGAGTCACCGCAACCTGATGCGGGCGCACGCGTCGGCGGGCAACCGGGCGGACGCGCTGCGCGCCTACGAGCGTTACCGCGCCTTGCTGGCGGACGAGCTTGGTGTCGATCCGGATCCGCAGACCGAAGCCGTGTACCTCGACATCCTGCGTAGTACGCCTACGGTGCTGGCGGACGCACCGTCGGAACCGAGCCCGCCGCCGGCGGCACCCACACGCGCCCGCCCGATCCGGCGTCGCCGAACGTGGGCGGCCGCCGCTGCCGGGGCAACGACGGCCGTCCTGGTTGGAGCGGTGCTGATCGCAACGCATGGGCAATCCACCGAGCCGCCGCGCTTCGTGCCGCCGAACTCCGTCGTTGCGATCGATCCGGCAGCCAATCGGATCGGCGAGGATGTCGGCGTGGGCGCCCGGCCCGGCGACGTCGTCTTCGCTGCCGGCGCGCTGTGGGTGGCGAACCTGGACGACGGCACCGTGTCCGAGGTGAATGTCGACACGCATGCCCTGGAGCGGACGGTCGTCGTCCACGGCCGCATCTCGCACCTCACGGCCGACCAGGGCTCCGTCTGGCTCACGACGACAGCCGGTGTCGTGAGCCGCGTCGACACCACGTTCGGGACTCTGTCGCCGGTCGCCCACGTCGTCGACACGCACTGGTTGCCTGACCCACCACACCCGCTCAGCGTTCGCGACGGGTCGGTGTGGGTCGTCGATCCGGGTGGAGAGGTTGACCGGATCGATGTCTCGAACGGTCACGTCCTCAGCCGGGATCTTGTCGGACAGGATGCCGCCGCCATCGCGGTCGACGATGAGGGGGCGTGGGTCGCGAACGCCAGCGACGGAACGGTGTCGCGGATCGACCGGACCGACGCCGTCATTGCCACGATCCCGGTCGGACACGGCCCTGCTGGCGTGGTACTCGGCTCGAATGCCGTGTGGGTCACCGACAGCTTCGACGACCGCGTGGTACGCATCGACCCACGCACAAACGCAGTGGAGGCGAGCATTCCGGTCGGGCGCGGACCGGGGCCCGTGATCTCCGCGGGTGGCTCGGTGTGGGTGGGCAACGTGCAGTCCGGGTCGGTTTCCCGCATCGACCCCGCCACGAACCGCGTTACGGCGACCGTTCAACTGGGGGCAAGTCCCGGCGGGTTCGCTTACGCCGACGGCAAGGTCTGGGTCACCGCGGTGCCGCTCGCCGTGACGCACGCGGGCGGTGGCGTGCTGCGGGTGGACATTGCTGCCGACCCGTCGTCGCTGGACCCCGCGCTCGCCGTCGATCCCATTGCCTGGCAATTGCTGTACGCCACGTGCGTCAAGCTGTTCAACTACCCCGACCTGCCTGCGCCGAGTGGCTACGTGCTGCGCCCTGAGGCGGCCGAAGCGGTTCCGAGTCCGACCCCAGATGGCCGCACCTACCGCTTCGTCGTCCGTCCTGGATACCGCTTTGCACCGCCGGCCAGCCAGCCTGTCACCGCACAGACGTTCGCCGATGCGATCGAACGGGTGCTCAGCCCGGCGATGCGCTCACCAGGGGCGAGATACGCAGCTGATATCGAGGGCGCCTCGGCCTTCCGGGCCGGCCGAGCGGACCACGTCAGCGGAATCCGAGTCTCCGGAGACAGGTTGACCATCCGGCTCGCAGCACCGGCGCCAGACTTTCTCGCTCGGCTGAGCATGCCGTTCTTCTGTGCCGTGCCGATCGGCACGCCGGTCAGCCCGCGCGTGACGGCTCCGCTGCCAGGCGCCGGCCCGTACACAATCGCGTCGTACACGCCCGATCAGCAGATCGTGCTGCGGGTCAACCCCAACTACCACGGCGATCGCACACATCGCTTCGCCGAGATCGTGTACTCGATCGGCGTCGGCCCGGACGCGAGCCTGGCGAACCTGAAGTCCGGGAAGGCCGACTACGCGCCGGACTCGCTTCCCGTCGCGGCCTACCGCGGCCTCGCCGCGAAGTACGGTCCGACGTCTTCTGCCGCACACGCCGGCCGTCAGCGGTACTTCGTCAATACGAGTGCGGGGATCCGGTATCTCGTGCTCAATACTGCACGACCGCTGTTCGCAGACGTGCGTCTGCGGCAGGCGGTCAACTACGCGATTGACCGGCCGGCGTTGGTCGAGCAGCAACGGCGGTTCTTCGCGGCCTATGACTTCGGCGGCGGAATTCCGATTTCCGGTTACCTGCCGCCGGGATTCCTCGGCTACCCGCCCCGCTCGCCGTACCCGGTCGACGGTCCAGACCTGGCCACCGCGCGCAGGCTTGCCGCCGGGCGACGCGGTGTTGCGCGGCTGTACACCTGCGACCAATCCCCGTGCCCGGAACAGGCGCAGATCATCAAGAAGGATCTTGCTGCGATCGGCATCCGGGTGGTGATCTTCGAGTTCCCGAAGCCGATCATGTTCGCCAAGATCGAGGATCCGTCGACGCCGTACGACATCGTGACGGTCGGCTTCGGAACGGACTACCCGGATCCGTCCCAGTTTCTCAACGCCAACTTGGACGGCGCGAACATCACGCCGACCGGAAACGTCAACTTCGCACTGTTCGACGACCGGCATTTCAACGCGGCGATGCGCGCTGCGGCGCGATTGTCCGGGGCGGCGCGCTTCCTGAACTACGGCCGACTAGCGGACGAGATCGCCCGGCGCGCAGCGCCGCTGGTCGCGTACTCGACCGACGCCGTGCGGGACTTCTTTTCCGCCCGGATCGGCTGCCAGTCGTACCAGCCCGTGTACGGGATGGCTCTGGCCACGCTCTGCCTGCGTCGCTGAGTACCGCACTGGACCGCCTTGCTTCACAGCAAGTCGGGTCGGCGCTCGGCCGTGCGTTCCCGGCTGCGTTCGGCGCGCCACCGGGCGATCTCCGCGTGGTTGCCGGACAGCAGCACGTCCGGGACGTCCAGCCCTCGCCAGGACGCCGGCTTGGTGTACGCCGGTGCCTCGAGCAGGCCGGCCGGGCCGGCCGCGAACGAATCGTCGACGGCCGACTGGTCGTTGCCGAGCACGCCCGGGAGCAGCCGCACCATCGCCTCGACCATCACCAGCACGGCGACCTCGCCGCCGGCCAGCACGTAGTCGCCGAGGCTCACCTCGTCCACGCGCATCCGGCGACTGGCGTACTCCGCCACCCGCGCGTCGATGCCTTCGTAGCGGCCGCAGGCGAACAGCAGCCACGGTTCGGCCGCGAGTTCGGCGGCCAGCGCCTGGTCGAACGGCCGGCCGGTCGGTGTCGGGATGATGAGCCGCGGCTGCAGTTCCGCGTC
>JAVHVB010000118.1:0-21942 GCA_032160775.1 Pseudonocardiales bacterium
ATCGTGGCTCGGCGCGGGCACGCCGTCGGCGTGGGCGAGGCTCCCGGCCAGCGGCCGGTACGGCACGACGAACGGGTAGACGCCCATCGCGATGAGCCGCTGCGCCCCGCTGACGAGCTCGTCAGGATCCTCGCCCAGGCCGACGAGCAGGTGCGCAGCGCCGAGGAGCGGGCGAGCCGGCGGGTCGCCGAGGCGGAGGCGGGCGCCCGGGCAGTGCGCGAACGGGCCGCCGAGCAACTCGCCGCCGCACAGGACGAGGCCCGCACTGCACGCCGGTCGGCCAAGGAGGAGTCAGCGCGTACGCTGGCCGCCGCACGGAGCGAGGCCGACGAACTACGCTCCAAGGCGCGTTCGATGTTGGCCGAAGCACGTGCGGAGGTCGCGGTTCTGTCCGCCCACCGCGACGAGATCAGCAAGCAGCTCGGAGACCTGTCCGGCGTCATCGAGGCGCTTGCGGTCTCCGAACGACCGGAAAACTCGAGAGTCACGCCATCCGACACCCACGAGGTACCGACAGAGTCATGACTTCGCATAACTCGCTTCCGTTCAAGAGCGTCCGCCACGGGTACGACCCGGCCGAGGTGGAGCGCCACATCGCCGAACTCACCAAGGCGGCGACCGACGCACAACGGCGCGCCGACGAACTCGCGTCCCAGGCTGCCGCCGGCTCGGTGAGCATGGACAAGGGCGGCAAGCCGATGCCGCCGGCCGAGCCCACCTTCCACGACTTCGGCAAGCGGATCGGCCGCATTCTCGCCATGGCCGAAGAAGAGGCCGAGGAGATGCGGACGGCGGCCGTCGCCGAGGTCGACTCGCGGCTCAGCGAGGCGGAGGAGACCATCGAACGCACCCGCCGGGAGGCCGACGCCTACGCGGCGGAGACCCGCGCGGCCGCGGACGAGGAGGCCACGAAGCTGGTCGAGGACGCCCGCCGCGGCGCCGACCAGATGGCCGACGAGGCCGAACGGATGGCGATCGCGCGCAGCGGCGAGGCCGAGGCCCTGTACGAGGAGCAGCGCGCTCGCGCCGCCAAGGCGGCCGCCGACTTCGAGCAGACCCTGGCGTCGCGCCGGGCGAAGGCCGAGGAGGAGTTCCAGCAGCGCTCGGACATGGCCGAGAAGGAGCTGGACGCGGCCCGCAACCGGGTGGCGAAGCTGCGTGCCGAGGGCGACCAGCTGCAGGCCGAGGCGTCCCGCCGGGCGCAGCAGCTGCAGGCCGACGCCGAGCGCAAGGCCGAGCAGATCGTGGCCGACGCGAAGGAGCGGGCCGACCGGATCCGCTCCGAGTCCGACCGCGAGCTGGCCGCCGCCACGCAGCGGCGTAACGCCATCAACTCGCAGCTGAGCAACGTCCGGCAGATGCTCGCCACCCTGCAGGGTGCGGCCGGCTCCTCCGCTGCCGACGAGCCGGAGGACGCCGGCACGCCGGGCTGACGTCCGACGCACTGCCGTTCCGGGTGGCCGGTCAAGTCGATCTTGTCTTGTCGCCTGCGCCGTGACACAGTGGCCTGGGCCGGTGAAGAGCCGGTACGCGGAGGCGGGGCAGCAGCCGGACTAGGAGTTCTGCATGCCTCATTCTCGACTCCGCATCACCGTCCTCGTCGCGCTCACCACGGCCGGCCTGGCCGTGGTGGTACCCACGTCGGCCACCGCCGCGGCGGGCAGCTCGACGCACGGAATCACCCGCGTCGTTGACGGTGGCCAGCGGGCCTACCTCAGCGGCGGCGGCAATGGGGAACTCGCGCCGGCCGTCGGCCCGGAGGCCGGCACCATTCGTGAGGCGGTCGCCAACCGGAGCCTGTCGTCGAGGGCGAAGGCTCTACGCGGCGGCCCGGGACTGTCCGGCATACCGGCGCCGAGTTCGGCGATCACCGGCAGCGGTGCGGTCAGCTCGTTCAGCGGGATCGATCACATCACGCAGCGCCTGGGTGTGGCCGGCGGCAACCAGTGGTCGCTCGAACCGCCGGACCAGGCGCTCTGCGTGGGCAACGGTTTCGAGTTCGAGGCGGTCAACAACGCGATTGCCGTGTACGACGTGAGCGGCAATCGCCTCGCCCTCGACTCGCTGAACCACTTCTTCGGCTACGACTTCGAGATCAACCGGACCACAGGCGTCGAAGGCCCGCAGACGACCGATCCGACGTGCCTGTTCGACCCGTCGACCGGCCGCTTCTTCCTGACGATCCTGACGTACTTCGTCGACGCTGCCGGCAACCCGACCGGTGTCAACACGCTCGACACGGCTGTCAGCGCGACGGGCAGCCCGCTCGGTGCGTGGTCGATCAGCCACATCGATGCAACCGACGACGGGAGCAACGGAACCCCGTCGCACCCGAACTGCCCTTGCCTGGGCGACTACCCGCACGTGGGCGTGGATGCGACCGGGTACTACATCACCACCAACGAGTACCCCTGGTTCTCCGACGGGTTCAACGGCTCGCAGATCTACGCGATGTCCAAGGCGCAGCTGGCTTCCGGGGCGTCCGCGGTGACGGTGACGCAGTTCGACACGAGCCGCGCCGCGCCGAACCTGCAGCCAGGCTTCACCGTCTGGCCGGCGCAGTCGCCCACGACCGGTGATTACTCGACGGCCGCCGGTGGGACCGAGTACTTCCTCAGCACGAACGCCGCGGAGGAGGCGAACGGCACCGGCCGCTCCGACAAGCTCATCACCTGGTCGCTGACGAACACGGGCAGCCTGGCATCGGCCCCGCACCTCACGCTGCGATCTGTCGCATCGACCGTCGGCACCTATGCGGTGCCGCCGCCGGCCAACCAGAAAGCCGGCCCTACTCCGCTCGCGGCCTGCCTGAACGTCACCGCGTGCGCGAAGATCGTGCTGGGCACCCCGGACAAGTACAAGGAGACCGAGCGGCCGCTCGACACCCTGGACGCCCGGATGCAGCAGGTGACCTATGCGGACGGCCTGCTCTACGGCAGCCATGGGACGGCGCTCGACCCGACGGGTGACACCGTGCAGCGGGCCGGCGTCGCGTGGTACGCCACCACGCCGCACACGGCCGGCAACGGGAACCTCACCACCGCGGTGACCGCGCAGGGACGGATCGGCGCCGCCGGCCAAAACCTGCTCATGCCGGCGCTCGGTGTGCGACCGAACGGCACCGCGGTCATCGGAATGACGCTCGCCGGCACCAATTACTACCCGTCGCCGGTCTATGTGAATGTCATCTCCCTGGCCGCCGGTCCGGTGCACGTCGTGACTGCCGGCGTGGGTCCGGAGGACGGCTTCGCCGGCTACCGCGGGTTCGGCGGCCGGCCGCGCTGGGGCGACTACGGAGCCGCGGCGGTCGACGCCGGCGGCCACCTCTGGGTCGCCAACGAGTGGATCGGGCAGAGCTGCACGTATACGACGTTCGTCTCGACGAACTTCACCTGCGGTGACACCCGGACGGCGCTCGCCAACTGGAGCACCCGGATCACCCTGGTCGGATAACGACGACGGCAGCCGCCTGCGCGCCACTGGAACCCGGTGCGCAGGCGGTCAGCCGAGCTCTTCGGCCAGCACGAACCACGCCTCTTCGACGGCCGCGCGTTCGGCGAGAACCGTACGCAGCAGGTCGTCGAGTTCGGCGACCTTCGCGTAGTCCGTCGCGTGCGTGGCGAGCTGGTCGTGCAGCTCGGCCTCGCGCTTCTGCAATGTCACCGCCTGCCGCTCCAGGCGGGCCAGTTCCTTACGAGCGGCGCGGGTGTCCCCGCGTCGCTCACGGCGGACGTCAGCGGCAGCGGCGTCGGCTGCCGTCGCCCCTTCCCCGGCGCGCCGGGCGAGGTACTCGTCCACGCCGCCGGGCAGGGCGGCGAGCGAGCCGTCGCCGAGCAGGGCGACCGTGGTGTCGCACACCCGCTCCAACAGGTAGCGGTCGTGGCTGACGATCACCAGGCTGCCGGCCCAGCCGTCCAGCAGATCCTCGAGCTCGGCGAGGGTGTCGGTGTCGAGATCGTTGGTCGGCTCGTCGAGCAGCAGCAGGTTCGGCTGGGTGAGCAGCAGCCGGAGCAGTTGCAACCGGCGCCGCTCGCCGCCCGACAGATCCGCGACCGGCGTCCACTGGCGCTCGTTGCCGAAGCCGAACCGTTCGGCGAGCTGGGTCGCCGACAGCTCGACGCCGGCCAGTTCCGCGCTCGTCCGGACCTCGCTGACCGCCTCGACGACGCGCAGCCCATCCGGTAGTTCGCGCACTTCCTGGGACAGGTGTGCCGAGTGCACCGTCTGGCCGATGACCACCCGCCCGGACGTCGGCGCGAGCTCCCCGGCGAGCAGCCGCAGCAGATGCGTCTTGCCCGACCCGTTGACCCCGATCACGCCGACCCGGTCGCCCGGCCCGACGTGCCAGTCCACCCGGTCGAGCAGCACCCGGTCGCCGGCCCGGACGGTCACGTCCTTGAGCTCGACGACGGTGCGCCCGAGGCGGCGCTGGGCGAGTGCGCGCAGTTGCACCTGCTCGCGCGGGACCGGCACGTCGGCGATCAGCGCCTCGGCGGCGTCGATGCGGAACCGCGGTTTGGACGTGCGCGCCGGCGGCCCGCGGCGCAACCAGGCCAGCTCCTTGCGCAGGAGGTTCTGCCGCCGCGCTTCCGTGGCGTCGGCCTGTCGCGCCCGTTCGGCGCGGGCCAGCACGTACGCGGCGTACCCGCCGTCGAACTGGCGGACGGCGCCGTCGCCCACCTCCCAGGTGCGTTCGCATACCGCGTCCAGGAACCACCGGTCGTGGGTCACGACGAGCAGGGCGCCGCGTCGTGCTGCCAGGTGGCCGGCCAGCCAGGTGATGCCCTCGACGTCCAGATGGTTGGTGGGCTCGTCGAGGACGAGCAGTTCCGCCTGTCGCACCAGCGCCGCCGCGAGCGCCACCCGCCGCCGCTCGCCACCGGAGAGCCGGGCCACGCCGCTGTCCAGGCCGACGGCGGGCACGCCGAGCCCGTGCAGGATCTCGCGGACAGCGGCGTCGCCCGCCCACTCGTGCTCGGCGGCGTCGCCGACGACGTACTCGCGCACTGTGTCGGCCGCCGGTAGGTCCCCGCGCTGGTCGACCTGTGCGACCTGCAGGCCGCCCGTCCTCGTCACCCGGCCGGCGTCCGGTTGCTCGGCGCCGAGGATGAGCCGCAGCAGGGTCGTCTTGCCGCCGCCGTTGCGGCCGACCACGCCGATCCGCTCGCCCGCTGCGACACCGAGCGACACGTCGTCGAGCACGACCGTGGTGCCGTAGGCCTTGCCGACGCCTTCCAGGTTGACCAGGTTCGCCACGCGTCAGCGCACCACCTCGGCGCCGGGGGCGGCGCCGGTGGTGACCATCGCGTCGCGGCAGACCTCTTCCATCTGCAGCACCGCGGCGATGTGCTCGGCCTGCTCCGGATCGGCCGCGAGGAACGCGCACGTCGGACCCGAGCCGGAGACGACCGCGCCCAGCGCGCCCGCGTCCAGCCCCATCTGGCAGGTCCGGCGCAACTCCGGCCGCAGGGTGAACGCGGCAGCCTGCAGATCGTTGCCGAGCACCAGGCCCACCCCGAACGGATCGCCGGCCGCGAGTGCTGCGAGCAGCGCGTCGGGTGGCCCGATCGGCTCCGGTGCGACCCGCGCGGCACGCAGGGCGTCGAGCTGCGCGTAGGCGGCCGCCGTCGAGGTGCCGTACGGCGCAGCGGCCAGCACCCAGTGCAGGTCCGGGTGCGCCGGGACCGCAACGAGCCGTTCGCCACGACCGGTGCCGACTGCTGTGCCGCCGAGCAGCGCGAACGGGACGTCCGAGCCGAGCTCGGCGGCCAGCCGCGGCAGATCGGCCGAGACACCCCACAGCCGGGTGCAGGCCAGCAGCGTCCCGGCGGCGTCGGCCGACCCGCCGGCCAGCCCGCCGGCCACCGGGATCGACTTGCGCAGTTCGAGGTGGACGTCCGGTGGCACGCCCGCCGCGGCCGCGACGAGTTCGGCGGCGCGCCAGGCCAGGTTGCGTCGGTCGGTCGTCAACTCCTCCGCGCCGAGGCCGGTAACGGTCAACGACAGTCCGTTCGCCTCGTGCGCGACGACCTCGTCGGAGAGCGCGACGGCGTGGAACACCGTGACCAGCTCATGGAAGCCGTCCGGGCGCAGCGGCCCGACGCCGAGGCGCAGGTTCACCTTGGCCGGAACCCGGACCGCGACGGAGGCTGGCACGGGCCGACGGTACCGACTAGCTGCTGCGCAGCGCCGGGAGCAGCTCCTTCTCCGACCACTCGAGGAAGCCGTCCTGATGCTCGCCACCGATCTGGACGAGCGCGACGTCGGTGAACCCCGCGTCCACGAACGGCCGGACGGCGTCGATCACCGCCTGCGGATCGTCGCCGCACGGGATGGCGTCGGCGACGTCCTCCTTGCGGACGAACTGGCTGGCGGCCGCGAAGGCGGCCGGACCGGGCAGCTCGGCGTTCACCTTCCAGCCGCCGCCGAACCAGCGGAACTGGTCGTGGGCGCGCGCGATCGCGGCGTCCCGGTTGGTGTCGAAGCACACCGGAAGCTGGCCGATCCGCGGCTTTCCGGCGCCGCCGTGGGCGTCGAAGTGCTCGCCCAGTTCGGCTTTCGGCTCGACCGCGATCATCGCGTCCGCGTGTTCGCCCGCGAGCCGGCACGACTGCTCGCCGGAGACCGCGATGCCGATGCGTGGTGGCGGGTCTCCGACGTCCCACAATTTTGCCGAGTCGACCCGGTAGTGATCGCCCGCGTAGTTGACGTAGCCGCCGGCGAACAGCGCTCGGATGATCTCGACCGCTTCGGCCAGCATCTCGTGCCGGACGTTCGCCGGCGGCCAGCCGCCGGCGACGATGTGCTCGTTGAGGCTCTCGCCGGCGCCGAGCCCCAGCGTGAACCGCCCGTTGCTGAGCAGCCCGACGGTCGCGGCCTGCTGAGCGACCACGGCGGGGTGGTAGCGGATGATCGGACACGTCACGTAGGTCATCAGCTCGACCCGGTCGGTGGCGGTCGCGACGGCGCCCAGCGTGACCCAGGCGTTGGGGGCGTGACCCTGACTGTCCAGCCACGGGAAGAAGTGGTCGCTCATCACTTCGAAGTCGAACCCGGCCCGCTCCGCGGCGGCGGCGTCGCGGACCAGCGACGGCGGTCCGGCCTGCTCGGTCATCAACGTGTATCCGAAACGCACCATGTGAAGTTCCCTACCCGGCTGCTCGTGGGCCGGTAACGCTGGCAATCGGCCGTGCCCTGCGTGCAACCGCGGTCGCATCTGCCGGTAGGCTGGCAGGCAATTACCCGGCGAGGGACCGCGTTCGAGCGGCGTCCGTCATCGACGCGGTGTCGATCGTCGACGCGCGTTCCGCGTCCGGGGCACCGCGCTGAATGAGCGATAGTCAAAGAGGAGTTCTGCTGTGTCCGAGGTTCGCCTGAGTGCCGAGACGCGCACCGAGTTCGGCAAGGGCGGCGCCCGCCGCACCCGGCGAGCCGGCAAGGTTCCGGCCGTCATCTACGGGCACGGTGCCGACCCGCGCCACGTGGCGCTGCCGGCCCGCGAGTTCGCCAACGCCATCCGGCACGGCGGCGCCAACGTGCTGTTGACGCTCGACGTCGACGGCGGCGAGCAGCTCGCCATCCCGAAATCGATCCAGAAGCACCCGGTCAAGGGTCACTACGAGCACGTCGACCTGCTCGCCGTGCGTCGTGGTGAGAAGGTCACCATCGACGTGCCGGTGCACGTCGTCGGCGGCATCGTCCCCGGCGGTCTGCTCAACACCGAGGCCACCACGATCAGCGTCGAGGCCGAGGCGACCCACTTGCCGACCGGCTTCGAGATCAGCATCGAGGGCCTCGCGATCGGCAGCCAGATCACCGCTGCCGACATCGAGCTGCCGACCGGATCGTCGTTGATCACCGACCCGGCCTCGGTGGTTCTGATCATCGCCGAGGCGCCGACCGAGGCACAGATCGACGCCGAGATGGCCGAAGCCGCAGAGGAACTGGGCATCGTCGAGGACGCGCCGGATGCGGACAGCGACGCCGAGGGTGGCGAGAAGCCGGCCGAGGGTGCCGGGCGCGCTGCCGAGCAAGCGGCCGAGTAACTGTTCCACCGCAGCCGCGCCGTGGCCGACGACCGGTTTCTCGTCGTCGGCCTCGGCAATCCGGGGCCGCGGTACGCGGCCACCCGGCACAACGCGGGCTTCCTGGTCGTCGACCTGCTCGCTGACCGGATCGGCGGAAGGTTCAAGGCGCACAAGTCCTCCAGCGGCCGCGCGGACGTGCTCGAGGGCCGGCTGGCCGGAGTGCCGGTCGTGCTCGCGAAACCGCGTTCTTACATGAACGAATCGGGCGGCCCGGTCGTGTCGGTGGCGCGGTTCTTCAAGATCCCGCTCGAGCGGATCGTGGTCGTCCACGATGAACTTGATCTGCCCTTCGGCGCGCTGCGGCTCAAACTCGGTGGCGGCGACGGCGGGCACAACGGGCTGCGCTCGGTGTCCGCGGCGCTCGGGGCCAAGGACTACCTGCGGGTGCGCTTCGGCATCGGCCGGCCGCCGGGCCGGCAGGACCCGGCGGACTTCGTCCTGAAGGAGTTTGCGGCGACCGAGCGCAAGGACCTGGCGTTCTTCGTCGACCGGGCCGCAGACGCGGTCGAGGCGCTCCTGACCGACGGCCTCGAACCCGCGCAGAACACCTACAACGACTGACCCCTCGGTTGGGTGGCCGGTTCGGTCCAGAGTGGCCTGTTACGACCAGCCACCCAGGCCGCAACTAGCCACTCAACGTGAAGAGCTCCGGCTGCTGCCGTTCGTGCTGCAGCAGCCACTGCTTGGTGGGCAGCCCGCCGCCGTAGCCGGTAAGTGAGCCGTTGGCGCCGATCACCCGGTGGCACGGAACGATCAGCGCGATCGGGTTCTGGCCGTTGGCCAGCCCGACCGCGCGCGCCGCACCCGGCGCGCCGATCGACACGGCGATCGCGCCGTAGCTGGTGGTCTCGCCGCAGGGGATACGAAGCAGTTCGGTCCACACGCGGCGCTGGAAGGCGCTGCCGATCAGGTGCAGGGGCAGCTCGAACGAGGTCCGGGCACCGGCGAAGTACTCGGCCAGCTGAGTCCGGACGTCGGCGAATGCCGAGTCGTCGAGAACCCAGTCCGGCGCCGGGCGTGCCGGCCGCCGCCCGTGGGGCAACAACAGCGCGGTGATGCCCTCGCCGTCGCGCGCGACCAGCAGCGGCCCGATCGGCGAATCGATGCTCGTGTACTTGTTCATCTCGGGGCTCCTGCAGAATCGCGGATTGCTCGTGGCGTAATGATTTCGGAGGGTGAGTTCATCCCGCAGCGCTCCAGACGTCGGCGTACATGTGTGACCACAGATGGTGGGTGGCGTAGCTGCGCCACGGCGCCCAATCGGGACGACCGTCGCGCAGGTCGACGCCGAGGTCGTCGGCCGCGCGGCGCACGCCGAGATCGGTCGCGAGCAGGACGTCCGGGTGACCCGTGGCCCGCATCGTCAGGTAGTCGGCCGTCCACGGCCCGATGCCCGGCAGGGCCAGCAACGCCGACCGCGTGTCGTCGCGGTCGACTCCGGCGTCGAGGCGCAACCCGCCCTCGGCGAAGGCCACCGCGACCGCCTGCACCGCCGCGGCCCGCGATCGGGGCATCGGCAGCGTCGCCGGGTCGGCCGCGGCCAGGTCGGCGGCGGTCGGGAAGAGCAGCCACTGCTCGCCCTCGAACGCCGGCCGGCCGAGCGCCGCGACGACCCGCCCGAGCACCGTGCGGGCGCCCGCGACTGAAATCTGCTGGCCGACGATCGTCCGCACCGTGGTCTCGAACCCGTCGACGCTGCCCGGCGCGCGCAACCCCGGCCGCTTGCCGACCGGCAACGCGAGCGCGGGGTCGGCGGCGAGCGCTGCGTCGACGGCAACCGGGTCGGCGTCGAGATCGAGCAGCTGGCGCACCCGGGCGACGACGGCGACGAGATCGCGCGTGTCCGCCAGCCGGACGCGGCAGCGCACGGCGCCATCGTCCGGCGCGAGCGACACGAGGGCCGGCCCGCTCGGCGCGGCGAGTACCCGGGTGAACACGCCGCCGTCCAGACTCTCGACGCCCGGAATCGCGTGCGCCCCGAGGAACTCGAGCAGCAACGGAAGCTGGATCGGCTCGCGGTAGGGCAGCCGCAGCGCCATGACGCCGGCCTCGACCGGCTGGTCGCCGTGCCGCCGGGCGCGTAGGCCGCTCGGCGTGGTGGCGAACACCGCGCGGACGGTGTCGTTGAACTGCCGGACGCTGGCGAACCCCGCGGCGAACGCGACATCGGTGATCGGCAGGTTGGTCGTCTCGATCAGCACGCGGGCGGTCTGTGCACGCTGCGCGCGAGCGAGGGCGAGCGGCCCGGCACCGACCTCCGCGACGAGGGTGCGATGGAGCTGCCGCTCGGAGTAGCCGAGCCGGGCGGCGAGGCCGCTGACCCCGTCCCGGTCGATCACCCCGTCGGCGATGAGCCGCAGCGCTCGGCCGGCGACGTCGCCGCGCACGTTCCATTCGGGCGAGCCGGGCGAGGCATCCGGACGGCACCGCTTGCAGGCCCGGTAGCCGGCCCGCTGGGCCGCAGCGGCGCTGGGGTAGAAGCTGACGTTTCGCCGCCGGGGCGTGATTGCCGGGCAGGACGGGCGGCAGTAGATGCCGGTCGTCCGGACGGCGGTGAAGAACCAGCCGTCGAAGCGCGCGTCGCGCGCCTCGAGGGTCCGGTAGCAGGTGTCGTCGTCCAGCACGCGTCCAGTCTGCCGCCGCGGTCGGACAACGACTGGCGGTTTTCGGACGCGAGCGTCAGTGGTCGGGGTGCGGCACGGCGTGCACGGTCAGCTCGTCGATTCCCGCGAAGTCCGCCGGATTGCAGGTGTACACGGCCAATCCGTTCGCGATCGCCGTTGCGGCGATCAGCGCGTCGTACGCCCGGGCGGCAGGCTTGCGCCCGGACTGGCGCAGCGCGACCGCCACCCGGCCGAACGCGCGGGCTGCCGCCGCGTCGAACGGCAGGGGGTCGAAGTCCGCCTCCGCCTGTTGCAGGTGCGCCTGCCGTGCGGCCCGCTCGCGCGAGGTACGCGCGACAAGGGGTCCGACGGAGAGCTCGGCCAGCGAGACCGCACTGATCACACACTCGTCCGGAAGCGCCTCGGCATCGGGCAGCCGGCCGAGCAGGATCACCGTCGAGGTGTCGAGTAGTCCTCGCGCGGGATCAGTCTTCACAACGTCGCATCGAGGACTGCGTCGACGTCGCGGCGCCACGCTTCCGGTGATCACGAGGCGGACGCTACGGACGAGGTATGACGATCTCGGAACGACGGGCGGGCTGCCGACCGCGGGGGAGAGGCCGCGCGACTCAGCCGGTGTTGCGCAATCCCGCGGCGACGCCGTTGATCGTCAACAGCAGCGCCCGGCGCAGTTCCGGCGAGACGTCGCCGTCGCCCGCGTCGCGCACCCGGGCGAGCAGATCGACCTGGAGGTAGGAGATCGGGTCGAGATAGGCGTCGCGGATGCCGAAGGTCCGCTTCAACACCGGTGCGCCGTCCAGCAACTCCGCCTCACCGGTGACCGCCAGCACCTCGCCGACCGTCCGGTCGTGCTCGGCGCGGACATCGTCGAACAGATGCCGCAACTCGTCCGGGACCAGCGTGTGGACGTAATGGGCGGCGATGTCGAGGTCGGTCTTGGCAAGGGTCATCTCGACGTTGGAGACGAACGTGCGGAAGAAGTGCCACTGCTCGTGCATCTCGGCCAGCACGTCGCCGAGCCCGGCAGCGCGGGCGGCGGCGAGCCCTGTGCCGACGCCGAACCAGCCGGGCACGATCTGCCGCGACTGCGTCCAGCCGAACACCCACGGGATCGCGCGCAGCCCGTCGATCCCGCTGCCGGAATCCGGACGCCGCGCGGGGCGCGAGCCGATGTTCAGCTGGCCCAGCTGCTCGACCGGAGTGGAGGCGACGAAGTAGGCGGGCAGATCAGGGTCGTCGACGAAGGCGCGGTAGGCGATGTAGGCGGCGTCGCTGACGACCGTCATGCACTCGTCCCACCGGGCGAGCTGGCCGGCCGACTGGCGGGGCGCCTGATGCAGGACGGTGGCGCGCAACGTCGCGGCGAGGGTCAGCTGCAGGTTCTCGTGCGCCAGGTCGGGTAACGCGTACTTGTCCGAGATGACCTCGCCCTGCTCGGTGAACTTCAGCTGCCCGTCGAGCACGCCGTACGGCTGGGCGAGGATCGAGTCGTAGGTCGGCCCACCGCCGCGGCCGACCGTGCCGCCGCGGCCGTGGAACAGCCGCAGCCGCACGCCGTGCCGGGCTGCGACGTCGCGCAGCGTGCGCTGAGCCCGGTGGATCTCCCACTGGGACGTCGCGATGCCGGCTTCCTTGTTCGAGTCGGAGTAGCCGAGCATGACCTCCTGCACGTCGCCGCGCAGGCGCACGAGCAACCGGTACGTCGGGTCGCCGAGCAGGTCGTCGAGCACCTCGCCGGCCCGGCGCAGCTCCTCGACCGTCTCGAGCAGCGGCACGAAACCGATCGCCGCGTGCGGTTCGCCGGTGCCGGCCGTGCCGGACCCGTGGACGTCGACCAGCCCGGCCTCGCGGGCGAGCACGACCGCGGCCAGGACGTCGTCGGCGCCGCGCGTCATCGACACGATGTAGCTCTCGATGACATCCGGGCCGTAGGTGTCCAAGGCCTCGCGGATGGCGGTGAACACCTCGAAGGTGCGCCCCCCGGCCTCGTCCAGCGGCGGCGGTGACCCGGCGAGCGGGCGGCGCGAGCGCAGCTCCTTCGACAGCAACCGCTGCCGGTAGTCACGCGGCAGGTCCGCGTACAGCCAGGTCTCCTCGACGAGCCGGTCGACGAGCTGACCCACCGCGTGGTGGTGGGCGTCGGCGTGCTCGCGGACGTCCATCGTGGCCAGGTGCAGGCCGAACACCGCGACGGTCCGGCGCACCCGGGCGAGCAGTCCGTCGGCGATCAGCTCACCGGCGTTGGCCCGCAGCGACTCGGCGACGAGTTCGAGCTCGGCCTGCAGTTGGGCGATGCCGCGGTAGTCGCGCCCGGGCTGGTGCGGAAACCCCTCGTCCACCCGGCGTCTGGTGTTCGCGACCTTCGCCTTCAGGCAGGTCAGCTTCAGTCGGTAGGGCTCGGTCGCGTTGAGGGTGCGCAACCGCGGGTCGATGTCGAGCACCGCGAGGTCTGCCTCGATGGACGCGGCCAGCTCAGCCGACGCGGCAACCACCGCGGTGGACGAGGACAGCTCGGCGATCAGCCCGTCCAGTGCGCGGTCGATCGCGCGCCCGGCGACATGGTGCTGCAGCCGCAGGACGTCGCGGGTCACCGCCGCAGTGACGTTGGGGTTGCCGTCGCGGTCGCCGCCGATCCACGTGCCGAACGTCAGGGGGTGGTCGTCGCAGCCCAGCTCGACGCCGTGCCGTGCCGCCTCGTCGGCGAGCTCGGTGGTCAACCCGGGCATCGTCTCCTCGACGAGTTCCTGGAGGTAGTAGACGACGTTGCGCGCCTCGTCCACCGGGGTGGGCTTGTGCCGGCGAAGCTCGTCGGTCTGCCAGATGAGGTCGACGAGTTCGGCGAGGTCGCGGTCTTGCCGGGCGCGCGCCGCTGTGCCCGGCTCGGTGCCCTGGGACAGCAGATCGCCGATGCGCCGAAGCTTGGTCAGGATCGAGCGGCGGCTCGCCTCCGTGGGGTGCGCGGTGAACACCGGCCGGACCGCCAACTCCTGCAGGGCGACCCGCAACGCCCCCGCACCCTTCTCGTCGACGATGGCTGCGACGGCCTGGGCCAACCAGCCCTCGTCCTCGGGCCGGGAACGCAGTCCGCGCACCCGGTGGACCTGTTCGGCGACGTTGGCCAGGTGGAAGTACGCGGAGAAGGCGCGCACCAGCACGGCCGCTGTCCCGATCGGCTGCTCGGCGAGCAGGGCGCGCACCTGGTCGCGGGCCGCCCCGTCCCCGGACTTGCTCAGCTTGGTGAGGCTGCGCACCTGCTCGACCAGCTCGAGGGCGTCCGCGCCGCGCTGCCGGACGAGCGACTCGCCGAGCAGGACACCGACTCGCCGCACATCGGCGCGCAGTTCGGCGTCATCGGTCGGCTCGCGCGCGACGGCCGGGACGTCCAGGTCCACATTCACCCCGCCATTGTCCCGGGTAGCGTCGCCCCGGAAACGGCCGATACGGAAAGCGGGACTTGATGCGTGTCTTGGTGACGGGCGGCGCGGGCTACATCGGCAGCGTGGTGGCCGCGCGGTTGCTGGCCGAGGGACACGCGGTGGTCGTCGTCGACGACCTGTCGACCGGCCACGCAGACGCGGTGCCGCCGGGAGCGGACTTCCGTCAGCTGTCCATCACCGAGGTCGGGCCGCTGCTCGCCGAGCAGCCGGTCGACGCAGTCATCCATTTCGCGGCGAAGTCGCTCGTCGGCGAGTCGAGCGAGAACCCGTCGCTCTACTGGCACGGGAACGTCATCGGTACCGTTGCCCTGCTCGACGCCATGCGCGAGGCGGGCGTGAACTTGATCGTGTTCTCGTCGTCGGCCGCTACCTACGGCCAGCCCGAGGAGCAGCCGATCCGGGAGGACGCGCCGACCCGGCCGAACAGCCCGTACGGCTCGACGAAGCTCGCGATCGACCTCGCGCTGACCGACTACGCGCGCTCCTATGGCATGGCGCCCGTCAGCCTGCGCTACTTCAACGTCGCCGGCGCGCTGCACGGCGGGGACGGGCGCAGTTACGGCGAGCGGCATGCCCGCGAGACGCACCTGATCCCCAACGCCCTGCGCTCGGCGGCCGGGGCGGGCCCGGCGATGTCGCTGTTCGGCACCGACTACCCGACGGCGGACGGCACCGCGGTGCGCGATTACATCCATGTGGTCGACCTGGCTGAGGCGCACGTGCAGGCGTTGTCCGCCGCGACGCCCGGCGAGCACGAGATCATCAACCTCGGCAGTGGGTCCGGGCATTCGGTACGGCAGGTGCTGACCGCCGTTGCCGAGGTCACCGGGCACGAGGTGCCGGCCGTCGAGGCACCGCGGCGGGCCGGTGACCCGCCGGTGCTGGTCGCCTCGAACCAGAAAGCGGCAGCATTGCTCGGCTGGACGCCGACGCGCGACCTGCACACGATGATTCGCGACGCGTGGCGGTTCGAACAGGGCCACGGCGGTCGCCAGCATGAGTGAATCGTGAGGTTTGCACCACTGGCTGTCCCCGCGCAATGCCCGAGAAACCAAGGTTTATGCCCTTTCTGGTCCTGAACGCGCTATAACTGTGCCGATCACGCATCGGTGAGGGGCACGTCGATGCCGCGTTCACGGGTGGTACCCGACCATCCGTGTCTACGGGCCAGGAGAAGACGTTGCCAAGTTTGACCCTCCGCAAGGTGCTGGGTACCGCAGCCGCTGCGCTGCTGAGTTCGGTTGTCGTTCCGCTTGCGGCCGCATCCGACGTCGGTGCCGCGCCGAGTTCGGACGACGTGACCATCACGCAGGACGACAACACGAACGGTTGCAACGGTGTGCGGACGACTCCGGGTTCGGAGAACACGACGAAGGTGCTCGTCGGCGGAACCCTCGTGCCCGGCGGCACGGCGATCTTCGAGATCAGCTTCCCGTTCGATCCGACGAAGCTGACTGGCCAGGACACGTTCAAGATGACCGACTGCGTGTTCATCGCCGGGGACGCCTTCGCGAAGTACTTCATCACCGGCGTGCCGAACGGCACCAGCCCCTTCATCTTCCAGATCACCCTCGACATTCCCGAAGACGCGGACCTCGGCGCGAACTACTGCAACTACGTGAAGACCACCGAGAACCCGACGGCACCGCAGGAGTCGAACCGCAAGGCAGGCCCGGCCTGCTTCCGGATCGGTGGCGACATCCGCGTCGTCAAGGTGGCCGAAGGCGACGGTTCGCTCACGCCGTTGGCGGGCGCGACGTTCGACGTCTCCTGTGTGACTCCGACCGGCGGTGAGACCGTCCCGCCCGTCGTGATCACCGGGCTCAGCGGCCAGACGAGCTTCAGCAATGGCGCGTACGTGGCCAGCGGTGTGTCGGCCACAGGCGAGATCGCGATCGCCGGGCCGATCGACACCGAGTGCACGGTCACCGAGACCGTGCCGCCGCCGGGATACGACCTGCCGGCCGACCCGACCCAGGTGCTGACCATCGGCCGGAACCAGGTGACGGGGACGTTCGTCGACCCGTTGAGCCGCAACGACACCTCGATCGTCACGAGCGCCACGTCGGGGACGGTCGGCGACGCGGTGACGGACACCGCCACCCTCTCCGGCGCCACCGTGGACGCAAGCGGAACGATCACGTTCAGCGTCTACGACAACTCCGAGTGCGGCGGCGATCCGGTGTTCACCGACACCGTGGACGTCGACGGCAACGGCGACTACACGTCGGCCCCGTTCACCCCGGACGCGCCCGGCCACTACTTCTGGATCGCCACGTACTCAGGCGACGATCAGAACAAGCCGTCCACCGGAAGTTGCCGCGACGAGGGCGAGACGTCGGTGCTGACTGCGCCGCCAACGCATGCCACGTCGGCGTCCAGCAGCCATTCCACGACCAACTCGTCCGTGCCGTCCACGCCGGAGCCGTCCCACTCGGTCGCGTCGACCGGTGCCGGCCCCGTGAACGACGAACTCGGCTGGGCGTTGGCGCTGATCGTTCTGGGCGGCGCCGCTGCCGCCGCGGGGCGCCAGACGTACCGACGCCTGCACTGACACCAGCGGGTTTGGCCGGGTGAGCTGCGGCTCATCCGGCCATCCCGTGCCACCGTTGCGTGCCACTCGGGCAGTCCATGACGACTACGGTGGGTAACCGAATTGCCCAATAGAGCGCAATGGTCGGTAAGGCGGAGCTCGACTGTCCAGTTCGATGCTGTTTGCCCACGTGCAACTGCGGATTGCGTAGCCGACCCTCGAGTCGCGGTCCTTCCCCGGTAGTTCAGACTCGTGCAAACGGCGCGGACCCCCGCTCATGACGCGGACGCCATCGGTTTCGCCGTGCACGGGGCAGTCTCGGTAGGTATGGGTGCGGGCCCTCCTGCCGAGCGCGATTTAGGAGAGCGTCAACGTGGGGGCACACAGCAAGGTGCGGTCGTTCAAGCGCGCCCGAAGCATTCTGACCGTTTCGCTGCTTACGGCGGCAGGCCTCGTCTGGGCCGCCCAGCCGAGCCTCGCGGTTCACGACACAGGCATGTTCGAGCTGGACGGCAACATCGTGCACGACAGTGCGACGACGCCGCCGTACGACTGGACGAGCCTGTTCGGTGCCAGCGGCAATCAGCTGATCACCCCCGACCCGATCAACGGACCCGTCCTGGCCTCGGTGTTCGTCGATGACACCGACGCGGTCGACACCACCTATTTCGCCGGCGGCACGAAGATCGACGACCGGGTCCACGACATGGCCTGCGGTGGTCCGGCCGCGAACGACAAGACGTCGATGGACTACGTCTATGCCGCGCTCATTCAGATCCCAGCCGGCGCGCCCGACAACGCCGGGCATCAGGTGCTCTACCTTGCCCTGGAGAAGCAGGCCGCCGGCAACGGTGGCGACAACGCATTCGGCTTCTGGTTGTACAAGAGCGCAGGCGTCGGGTGTTCCGGCGGTGGCTCCTTCACCGGCGCACACACCGACGGTGACATCTGGATCAACGGCACGTTCACCAACGGCGGAGGCGCCTCGAACATTCAGGTGTTCCGCTGGAACGGCAACGACATCACCGGGTCGCTCGGCGGTGCCCCGGTCGCGACGGGCAACGTCTGTGGCGCGGTCGCCAACGACCAGCAGTGCGCGATCGGCAACGACAGCGCCGTGATCAGCTCCGGGCCGTGGCGCTCGTCGCCGACGATGGCGACGGACACGTTCGTCGAGGCCGGCATCGACATGACCGCGTTGCTCGGCGCCTCCGGCGGCTGCTTCAGCAGTTTCCTCGCCGACAGCCAGTCGTCGCAATCGGCCAGTTCACAGCCGAAGGACTATGCCGGCGGCACGCTCAACACCTGCGTGGCGCCGAACATCGCCACGACTGCCACTCCGGGTGGCTCGCTGAACCCGCCCGGCGTGGCCAACCAACACGACGTCGCGACCGTTTCTCCCGTCGGCGGCCGGCCGACGCCGACCGGATCCGTGACCTTCTTCCTCTGTAGCCCGGCTCAGGTGACCGCGGGCGGTTGCGTGAGCGGTGGCACCCAGGTCGGCGGTGCGGTGAACCTCGTCGCCGGCTCGGGGACGTCGGCGAACGCCAGTGGGTCGCTCACCCAGACGACCGGGAAGTACTGCTGGCGCGCCGTGTACACCCCGGACGTCGCGGCGAGCGCCTACTACGTGGGCGGCAGCCACACCGACGCGACGGACGAGTGTTTCACCGTCGTGCACGCCAGCCCGACGATCGCGACGCAGATCGCGGTCACCGGCGCGAACTCGCCGGGCCTCGGGTTCACCACGCTCGGGGACACCGCCCAGCTGTCCGGCTTCGTCGGCTCGGTCACGGGTGAGACAGTCACCTTCCAGCTGTACGGACCGTTCGGCACCGGCGTGACTCCCGTCTGCACCGCGCCGAACCTGGCGCCCGGCTTCCCGACCACGTCCGGCACCCTGAACGCGTCCGGGGCAGCGACTGCGTCGCCGACGTACGTCCCGACGCAGGTCGGCACCTACGTGTGGGTGGCCTCCTACCCGGGTGACACGCTGAACGACGCTGTCACTGGCAAGTGCACCGACGCCAATGAGTCGGTGACGATCGTCGGCGCGACCGTCAATGTGACCAAGGCCAGCAATCCGGCGGGCCCGGTCAGCGCCGGCGACAACATCGGCTTCGACGTCACGGTGAGCAACACCGGTTCGGTGCCGTCGCTGAACACGACGGTCACGGACAACCTGCCGGCGAAAGCGAACGGCAACCCGACCGGCACGCTCAACTGGTCGCTCAGCCCCGCGTACGCGGGCTGCTCGATCACCGGCGCGGTCGGCAGCCAGGTGCTGACCTGCAACCTGGGCACGGTGGCGGGGAACACGACCCTGCCGGCCATCCACCTGATCTCGTCGACCGCGCCCGCGGACTGCGGTGTGGTCTCGAACAAGGCAACCGTGACCTCCGGCAACGGCACCGGCGGCGACAGTGACACGGCCAACGTCACGGTCCAGTGCGCGAACGTGACCATCAGCAAGACGCCGGACAACGCCACGGTCGACGCCGGCTCGCAGATCGGCTTCACGATCACCGCGAGCAACAGCGGCGCCCTAGGAACCGGTACGGCCCGCAACATAGTGCTCGACGACCCGCTGCCGGCCGGCTCAGGCGTGGACTGGAGCAAGGCTTCAGGCCCGGCGAACTGCACGGTCACCGGTGCGGTCGGCAGCCAGGTGCTGCACTGCACCGCCGTCGACCTCGCGCCGGGCGCGAGCATCTCGGTGCACGTCACCAGTGGCACGGCCTTCGCGAGCTGCAAGGCGTACCCGAACACCGTCACGCTGACGACCACGAACGGCCCGTCGCCGCGGACGGCAGATGCGACCACCACGGTGCAGTGCCCGGCTGTGACCCTCACCAAGGACGCCGACGCGACGCCGGTCGACGCGGGTGCGGACATCGGGTTCACCATCACCGCGCAGAACAGCAACGCGGCCGGTACCGGCACGGCGCACGGCGTGGTCATCGACGACCCGCTGCCGGCCGGTTCCGGGGTGAACTGGAGCAAGGCGTCGGGTCCGGCGAACTGCACGGTCACCGGCGCGGTGGGCAGCCAGACCCTGCACTGCACCTCGTTCGACCTGGCGCCGGGCGCCAGCCTGTCGGTGCACGTGACGAGCCAGACGTCGTTCGCGAGCTGCGCCACGCTGCCGAACACGGCGAGCCTCACGGCGACCAACCACCCGTCGCTGACGGCGGACGCGTCGATCCGCGTCGCCTGCGCAGCACTCACGATGACCAAGACGGCCGACAACGCGACCGTCAACGCCGGTGAGCAGATCGGCTTCACCGTCACGGTCCAGAACAGCAACGCGGCCGGCACCGGCACCGCACACGGCGTGGTCGTCGACGACCCGCTGCCGGCCGGCTCCGGGGTGAACTGGAGCAAGACGTCCGGCCCGGCGAACTGCACGGTCACCGGCGCGGTGGGCAGCCAGACCCTGCACTGCACGTCGTTCGACCTCGCGCCGGGCGTGAGCCTCTCGGTACACGTGGCGAGTGGCACGTCGTTCGCCAGCTGCGCGGCGTACCCGAACACCGCATCGCTCACGGCCAACAACCACCCGAACGTGACCGCGAACGCGACGACCACGGTCCAGTGCCCGGCGCTCCAAGTGACCAAGACGGCCGACGCCGCCAGCGTCAGCGCCGGCTCGAACATCGGCTTCACGGTCGTGGTGAACAACAACGGGTCTGGTACAGCGAAGTCGGCGACACTGAACGACCCGCTGCCGGCCGGGACCGGCATCAGCTGGTCCATCTCGCCCGCGTACGCCGGGCAGGGCAGCTGTGCGGTCACCGGCGCGATCGGCAGCCAGGTGCTGTCCTGCGCGTTCGGTGACCTGACCGGCGGCTCGATGGTGTCGGTGCACGTCACGAGCGGCACCACGCCGCAGAGCTGCACCGCCTACCCGAACACCGCCACGGCCGGCGCGAGCAACGCGCCGGACGCGACTGGCCAGGCGACGACGACGGTGCGCTGCCCTGACCCGCACATCACCAAGACGGCTGACGCCGCCGCGGTGAACGCGGGCGAGCAGATCGGCTTCACCATCACCGCGAGCAACGGCAACGCGGCCGGAACCGGCACGGCGACCAGCGTGGTCATCAACGACCCGCTCCCGGCCGCAAGCGGTGTCAACTGGTCCATCCAGTCGGGGCCGGCGAACTGCTTGATCACCGGCGCAGTTGGCAGCCAGGTGCTGCACTGCACCGCGGTCGACCTCGCCCCGGGTGCGAGCGAGGCCGTGCACATCATCAGCGGCACGGCTTTCGCCAGCTGTGCCACGTTGAGCAACACGGCGACGTTGACCGGGGCCAACTTCAGCCAGATGCAGGCCACTGACAGCACCGTCGTGCAGTGCCCGTCGCTGACGCTGGGCAAGACCGCCGACAACGCGACAGTCGACGCCGGTACGGCGATCGGCTTCACGGTCACCGTCTCGAACGGCGGACCGGGTGTGGCCAAGAACGTCGTGGTGAACGACCCGCTGCCGGCCGGCTCCGGGATCAACTGGTCGATGGACTCCGGGCCGGCGAACTGCACGGTCACCGGCGCAGTGGGCAGCCAGGTGCTGGCCTGCACCGCGGTGGATCTGGCGCCCGGCGGCAGCGAGGTCATGCACGTGACCAGCTCGACGAGCTTCGCCAGCTGTGCGCAGTACGACAACACCGCCTCGTTGACGTCCACCAACTCGCCGTCGCCGAACCCGGCGAACGCGACCACCACAGTGCGATGCCCGAGCTTGTCGTTGGACAAGTCGGCGGATGCGGCGACGGTGGATGCGGGTGCTCAGATCGGGTTCACGGTGACGGTCACCAACAGCAACGCTGCGGGTACCGGCACGGCGCACGGCGTGGTCATCTCCGACCCGCTGCCGGCCGGTTCTGGGGTGAATTGGAGCAAGGCGTCGGGTCCGGCGGACTGCACGGTCACTGGTGCGGTGGGTAGTCAGACGTTGAACTGCACCTCGTTCGATCTGGCGCCGGGGGCGTCGGTGTCGGTGCACCTGATCAGCGGCACCGGGTTCGCCAGTTGCCAGGCCTACCCGAACACGGCGAGCCTCACCGCGAGCAACCATCCGTCGCTGAACGACAGTGCGACCACGACGGTGCAGTGCCCGAACCTGGGTCTGGACAAGTCGGCGGATGCGGCGACGGTGGACGCGGGTGCTCAGATCGGGTTCACGGTGACGGTGACCAACAGCAACGCTGCGGGTACCGGCACGGCGCACGGCGTGGTCATCTCCGACCCGCTGCCGGCCG
>JAVHVB010000119.1:0-5748 GCA_032160775.1 Pseudonocardiales bacterium
AGATCATCGTCTCCAGCACGATCACGCCTTCGCGCACTCGCAGCGTGGCGAGCTGTTCTCGGTTGCGGATCGCGACCTTCACGAGACCGACGGTGTCGCTGTCCTCGAGGGCCTCGCGCAGCAGGACGTACGGCTTGATCGCGGTCTTCTCCGGCTCGAGGTAGTAGCTCTTGTTGTAGTAGATCGGGTCGATCTGGTCGGCGGGCACGAACTCCAGCACGTCGACGACCCGGGCGGTCGGCAGCGGAAGATCCTTGAAGTCGTCGTCGGTGAGCACGACGGTGTCCCCGCTGGGCAGCTGGTACCCCTTGGCGATCTCGGCGTAGGGCACCTCCTCGCCATCGGTCTCTGCCACGCGCTTGTAGCGGATCCGGGCACCGTCGCTGCGCCGGACCTGGTGGAAGCTGACGTCCCGCTCCTCGGTCGCGGAGTACAGCTTCACGCCGATGCTGACCAGCCCGAACGACACGGTGCCCTTCCAAATGGACCTCATTCACTAAGAATGGACGGATGCACCCCATGCTCGCCACTGCGGTGAGCACATTGCCGTCCGACGTCGGGTGGGCGTACGAGTTCAAATGGGACGGCGTGCGCGCCCTGCTCGACGTCACCGACCGCGCCGTGCAACTCGTGAGCCGCAACGGCAACGACATCGGCGGCGGCTACCCGGAGCTGGTCGCGCAGGCCGCGGACATCGGCGATGGCCTGTTCGACGGCGAAATCGTCGCCTTCGTCGACGGCCGGCCCTCGTTCGAGCGGCTTCAGCGGCGCATGCACCTGCGCGGCAAGGCCGACGTCGCCCGCGCGACGGCCGACTGCCCGGTGACCTACGTCCTGTTCGACGTGCTGCGCCGCTACGGGGTCGACCTCACCGCCCGGCCGTACACCGAACGGCGGGCGACGCTCGAGCGGTTCGTCGAGGAGCACCCGGGCTGGACACTCAGCCCGTCCTTCGACGACGGCCCCGCCACGGAGGAGGTGGCGCGCGCGCACGGGCTCGAAGGCGTGGTGGCGAAACGGGTCGCCTCCTCCTACCGGCCCGGCATCCGCACCGACGACTGGCGCAAGCTGCGCTTCGTCCGGGCCGGCGAGTTCGTGGTGATCGGTTGGGAGGCAGCGCCCGAGCACCCGAACACGCTCAGCTCGCTGGTGCTGGGCGTCACGGGGGACGGCGGGTTGAGGTACGCGGGCCGGGTGGGCAGCGGCTTGACGGGGCGCGACGCGGCCCGGCTCAAGGGCCTGCTCGCCGAGCGGGCCACCCCCGTTGTTGCCGACGTGCCGGCACCGGTACGCGGCCGGAAGCTGCGCTGGGTAGAACCGACAGTGGTCGTCGATGTCGAATTCCTGATGTGGACCGACGACGGGAAGCTGCGGGCGCCGGTGTATCGGGGCATCCGTACCGACAAGAGCGCGGACGAGGCCCGCGGAGACAGGTAAAGGGGGACGACCGAGCGCGATGGCCGAGAAGAAGCAGACGGTGACCGTCGATGTGGACGGCCGGCACCTGACGCTGTCCAACCTGGCCAAGGTGCTCTACTCGGAGGCCGGGTTCGCGAAGGGCGAGGTGATCGACTATTACACCCGCATCGCGCCGGTCCTGCTGCCGCACCTTGCGGATCGGCCGCTCACCGTGAAGCGGTACCCGAACGGCGTCGATGCGAGCTTCTTCTTCGAGAAGAACGCCCCGCGGGGCACGCCGTCCTGGGTGCGCACGGTGAACCTGCCGGCTCCGGGATCCACGAAGAACCGGGAGACCATCGACTACGTCGTCGTCGAAGGCCTGCCGACGCTCGTGTGGCTCGCGAACCTGGCTGCCCTCGAACTGCATGTCCCGCAGTGGCGGGTTCCGCGGCGAGCTCGTAACCCGCGCACCGACCTGATCGTCTTCGATCTCGACCCAGGCCCGCCGGCGTCCATCGCGGAGTGCTGCGAGGTCGCGGTACGGCTACGCGACGTGCTGGAACGCGACGGTCTGCACCCTGTCGCCAAGACGTCCGGCTCGAAGGGCATGCAGGTGAGCGCGCCCGTCCAGGTCAGCGATCCCGAACTGACCTCGCAATACGCGCACTCGGTCGCCAGAGAACTCGAGGAGGAGCTGCCGAAACTGGTCGTCTCGAGGATGGCCAAGGCGTTGCGGCCCGACAAGATCTTCGTCGACTGGAGCCAGAACAACCCGGCGAAGACGACCGTCGCGCCGTATTCGCTGCGGGCCAGGTCCACGCCGTCGGTCTCCACCCCGCTCGCCTGGCACGAGGTCGAGCGCGGCGGGCACATCTCGTTCACCGCCGATGAAGTGCTCGCCAGGGTCGACGAGCACGGAGATCTGTTCGCTGCCGTGCTCGACGACGACCTGCGGGCGCGGATCACCCGGTCGATGGTGACCCGCGAGTAGGCTTCGCGGACTGGGAATGCGGTAGTCGAGGAGCCGAAATGGCGCGCGTACTGGGAGAGTTGGGCCGAGGTGGCCGACTGCCGAGGTCCGCGCGCCGCAAGCAACTGCTCGCCGCTGCGCAAGAGGTGTTCGTCGCGAACGGCTACCACGCCGCCGCCATGGACGACATCGCCGAACGCGCCGGCGTCTCCAAGCCGGTGCTGTATCAGCACTTTCCGGGAAAGCTCGAGCTGTATCTCGCGCTGCTGGACACGCAGACCGAGGCCCTCGGCCAGGCGGTGGTCACCGCTCTCGCCGGGACCACCGACAACCAGCAGCGCATTCACGGGGTGCTGTCCGCCTACTTCGCCTTCGTAGACCGATCGGACCACGACGGTGCGTTCCGGCTGATCTTCGAGAGCGATCTGGTGAATGAGCCGGCCGTGCGCGACCGGGTCGAGTCGGTCACCGAGAAGACGATGCTCGCGGTGGCCGACGTCGTCGCCGCCGACACCGGCCTGGGCCGGGCCGATGCGCAGTTGCTGGCGACGGCGCTGACGGGCGCGGCGCAGGTCGCCGCGCGATGGTGGCTCGCCAGCGACCGGCCGGTGCGCCAGGAGGACGCGGTCCACCTGCTCGAGGCGCTGCTCTGGCGCGGTATCTCCAACTTCCCCCGCCAGCCCTAGCCCGGTTTTGGCGTCCCGGCGTCAAATGGCCGCTCGGGACGCCAAAAGCATTTCGCTTATGGCGGACCGGGCGGCCCCTCCTGCTCCACCTCGGCTAGCGTTGTGGGCGAACCGCGGCGCAGCGCCGCGGGGCAGCACAAGCAGGAGGTCCGGCGTGGAGGTCAAGATCGGCGTGCTGCACACAGCCCGCGAGATCGTGGTGGACAGCCCGCGGACGCCGGACGAGATCGAAGAGCTGGTGAGCCAGGCGCTGAAAAGCGTCGACGGGCAGCTGATGCTCACCGACGATCGCGGCCGCAAGGTGATCGTGCCGGCGAACCTCGTGGCCTACGTCGACATCGCGCAGGAGGACGTCCGCCGGGTCGGCTTCAGCGCCACGAGCTGAGGCAGTCCGGCGGCGAAGTCACGAGTCGAGGCCCAGCGCGGTCATCCGTCCGGCGTGCCGATCGGTGATCCGGGCGATCAGCCCGGCCACCCCGGCGAGGTCGCCGGTGCCCTGCACGAGCAGCAGCATCAGCGAGTCGCGGTCGGCCAGCACGTGCTGGGTCTGGCTGATCGCCTCGCCGACCAGGCGCCGGCCCCAGAGCGCGAGACGCCCGGCAACGGCCGGCTGGTCGCGGATCGCGGCCTCGACCTCGCGTACCGCGAACTCCGCGCGGCCGGCGTCGGTGACGACGTTCTTGATCAGGCCCCCGGAGTCGTCGTCGACGAAGGCGGCGACTTCGCGGTAGAAATCGCCGGCCAGTCCGTAGCCGACGTAGGCCTTCACGACGCTCTCCAGCCAGGTCGATGGCTTCGTGAGCGAGTGGTAGGTCTCCAGCGCGGCGACGAACGGCGCCATCGCCTCTTCGGGCCGGGCCCCGAGGGAGGACAGCCGCGCCGCCAGCTCCTCGTAATGGGCGAACTCCTCCGCTGCCAGCGCGGACATCGCGGTGCGCCCGCCGAGGGTCGGGGCCAGTCCCGCGTCGTCGGCGAGGTGATCGAACGCGCTCAGCTCGCCGTAGGCGAGGGCCCCGAGCAGGTCGATGACGGCGTCGTTTTCCGGCACAGGCGCAGGCTATCTGCCGGGCCGCTAGACTAGCCGGAAAGCATCACGAATCTGCGCGTTGGCCGCACCCCGCCTCCCTCACCGGGTAGCAGGCGCTTCACCACCGACACGGCCGGCGCACTCGATCAAGAGGAAGCGCATGGCTGAAGATCGCACGCTGTCGCCCGCCGAGGCGGACCACCGCACCGACCTGCCCGACCCCGCACCCGAACCCGCCGCGCTCGCCGCCCGGGCACCCGTCCGCGAGGACAGTCCCGCGTTCAGCGACTTCGACGTCAAGCCCGAGATCGTCCAGGCACTCGCGGACGTCGGCATCGTGCGCACCTTCGCGATCCAGGAGCTGACGTTGCCGATCGCGCTGAGCGGCAACGACCTGATCGGTCAGGCGCGCACCGGCACCGGCAAGACGCTCGGCTTCGGCGTGCCGCTGCTGAACCGGCTCGAACTCCCGGGCGGCAAGGGCTCGCTGCCGCAGGCGCTGGTGATCGCGCCGACCCGCGAACTCGCCGTGCAGGTCTCGGCCGACCTCGCCAGCGCCGGCAAGCGGCTCGGCGCGCGAGTGCTCACCATCTACGGCGGCCGCGCCTACGAGCCGCAGATCGAGGCCCTGCGCAAGGGCGTGGACGTCGTCGTCGGCACTCCGGGACGGCTGCTCGACCTCGCCCAACAAGGCCACCTCAAGCTCGGCAACGCCCGCATCCTCGTCCTCGACGAGGCGGACGAAATGCTCGACCTCGGCTTCCTGCCGGACATCGAGAAGCTGCTCGCCATGATCCCGGCGGCTCGCCAGACGATGCTGTTCTCCGCGACGATGCCCGGCCCGATCGTCGCGCTGGCCAGGCAATTCCTCATCCAGCCGATCCAGATCCGCGCCGAGGGCGGTGACGAGAAGCCGAGCACCTCGCACGTCGACCAGTTCGCCTACCGGGCGCACGCCATGGACAAGGCCGAGTTGCTGGCCCGGATCCTGCAGGCACGCGGCCGCACCCTGGCGCTGATCTTCACCCGGACCAAGCGCACCGCAGCCAAGGTTGCCGACGATCTCGCCGATCGCGGGTTTGCGGCTGCCGCGATCCACGGCGACCTCGGCCAGGGCGCCCGCGAGCAGGCGCTGCGCGCGTTCCGCTCGGGCAAGGTCGACGTGCTCGTCGCCACCGACGTCGCGGCGCGCGGCCTGGACGTCGAGGGCATCAGCCACGTCGTCAACTATCAGGCGCCCGAGGACAGCATGACCTACGTGCACCGGATCGGGCGCACTGCCCGAGCCGGCGCTCGCGGCCGGGCCGTCACGTTCGTCGACTGGGACGATGTGCCGCGCTGGAAGCTCATCTGCGACGAACTGGAGCTGCCGTTCCACCAGCCGGTCGAGACCTACTCCACGTCGTCGCACATCTACCTCGAGCTGGACATCCCGGAGAGCGTCACCGGCACGCTGCCGCGCGGCGAGCGCACCCGGGCCGGTCTGGACGCGGAGCAACTGGAGGATCTTGGCGGCCGCGACGCAAGGCGGCCGAGCCCCCGGCCGGCCGGCGGGCGGTCCCGGTCGGGCCCGCCCCGCGACCCCGCGGAGCGACCGCCGCGGCCGGCGCGACCCGCGCGAAGCCGCAATCGCACCCGCGGCGGCCAGCCCGTCGACGAGCAGG
>JAVHVB010000120.1:0-22100 GCA_032160775.1 Pseudonocardiales bacterium
CGAACCAGCCGATGCCGGCGAGCACAGCGAGGCCGAACAGCAGCGCGAGCGCGGCCGACACCGAGCGCGGCCCGGGGATGCGCCGCAGCTTCACCTCGAGCGGATGGAGCACTGCCGTGAAGAACAAGGCGATGACGAAGGAGAAGGCGACCAGTTCGACGCGCAGGAAGATGCGCGACAACACATAGAGCCCAAGCGCGATGACGAGCAGCCGCCAGCTCCACGCGGCCGCGACCCGGACGCCCCACGTGACGCCCTCGACCGCGCTGTGGTCGTCGGGGCTCAGTCGCGGGCCGGGCACCGGGCGTGGTCGGCGCGTGGGTTCAGCCGTCGGTGTGGGTTCAGCCATGGGTCACTCCCGCCTCGGCCTCGGCGCGCACCACCTCGACGGCGAGCAGGCCGGCCACGCCGTCGCCGGTCGTGAGTCCGAGATCGAGCAGGGGTTGCAGCTCGAGCTGGGCGGCGATCACGATGTGCACAGGGTCGGCGGCGGTGTCGGCGAGCTGCCACCACTCGCGGGCCAAAGGCTGGCTGTCGATGCACAACAGCGCCGCGGCGAGCACTGCGGCGCCGTCGAGTAGGACGCCGGTCCGGCGCGCGGCCGCGCGCAGCGCGAACCCGGCGGCCGCGGCGATCACCGGGCTGCCGGTCCCCGCGACCAGGTCGTCCGGCCGGCTGCGCAGCGCGGCGATCTCCCGTCGGCTGTCGCGCAGCTCCTCGGCGGCCGCCACCCATTGCTCGGTGTCGAGCGCGTTGGCGCCGCGCGGGAGGAGGGCAACGGGCTCGGTGTCGGAAAGCAGGCTGGTCAGCGCTCCCGGCGCCGAGGTCTCGTCGCGCCCGGCCAGCACGAGCAGGTCGGCGCCCTCGTCGATCTCCCGGTCGGCCGCTTCGAGGCCTTGCGCGAAGGCAGTGTGCGGGTCGCCGTCGAGCTCGAGGCTCCGCACGCCGATGTCGTACCCGCTCGCCAGCTCCGAAGCGGCCGCACCGGCCGGCCCGAGCAGCACGCAACGCACCCGCTGTGGTCGCTGCGGCGGGAACCGCCCCTGCGTCGCGGCCAGCCACTCCACGAGTTCGGCGAGGCGACGGGAGCGGGTCGGGGCCAGGCGCGCCGTGGCGCTCGCATCGGCGTCGGGCCAGCCGACGTCGGCGCCGACTTCGAGCAAGGCGGTCACCGGCCCAGTATGTACGCTGCGAAGTCATGACCTGGTCGTGGCGCCTCGAGGACACGCAGGGCACCGAGCTGTCGAAACCCGCGTCGCCCGCGCACCCCAACCAGTCGGACGCGGAGAGCTGGCTCGGTGAGCACTTCCGCGAGTTGTCCGAGGCCGGGGTGGCGCAGGCGACGCTGTTCGACGGCGAGCGACGGGTGTACGGCCCGATGTCGCTGGCCGAGGGTTAGGCCGGCAGCAGCTGCGCCGATCGCACTGCCGCGGGCGGTGCGGTGACGCCCTCGCGGATCGCTTCCCGCGTTGACATGTGCGCCGTGGGTCAGATCTCGTCGCCGAGGTCGACCTGCGGGGCGGGCAGCCGCCAGCGGCGCGGGAGGTATGCGCGGCTGCCGGCGTAGAACCCGATCGACAGGTTGCCGCCCTGCGTCTCGCCGAACCGCTCCAGGGCGAGCGCCCGGATCCGCCGCCCGACGCGGTACCACTCGACCAGCAGCGCGAGGAACACGACGAGGACGATCAGCTGCGCGATCGGGATGACGATGCCGACGATCATCACCGGGAAGAGGAAGAGCAGATAGTTGCTCACCAGCCGGTGCGAGTCGACGTAGTCGCGAGCCAGCTTCTTCGTCTTGCCCTGGTCGCGGCGGGGGAGCGCGTCGGCATCGCCGCGCTTCAGCGCCGCCCGCTGCTCCGCGACGCTGCGCGGCTTCGCGGCGGCCCGCGCCGACTTCTGCTCCTTGGCAAGCTGCTTCTGCCGCGCGTACGCCTCCTTGCGGGTCCGGGGGGCGGACACCGGGCCACGGCGGCCCTGCGAGTCGCGTCGCTTCGGGGTCGGTCGGCCTTTGGCGGCTTTGGCGGCGGTCTGGAGCTCGGCCGACGCCGGTCCGGACTCGTCGTCGACGATGTCGGCTTCGGCGGAGGTCTCGCGACGGGACAGCTTCACGCGGCCCAGGATACGGGTTACGGCAGGGCCAGCATCCGGTCGAGGGCCAGCCGGGCGTGCTCGGCCACCCCAGGCTCGACGCTGATCTGGTTGCGCACCTCACCCAGGGCCAGCGACTCGAGCGAGCGCACGAGATGCGGCAGGTCGATGCGGTTCATCGTCGAGCAGTAACAGACGGCCTTCTCGAGGAAGGCGATCTGCTTGTCCGGGTGCCGCGCCGCGAGCCGGCGCACCAGGTTCAGTTCGGTGCCGACCGCCCAGGACGAGCCGGCCGGCGCCGCGTCGAGGGTGCGGATGATGTATTCGGTCGAGCCCACGTAGTCGGCGGCGAGAACCACTTCGTGCCGGCACTCGGGGTGCACCAGGACGTTCACTCCAGGCATCCGCCGGCGCACCTCGGCAACGTTCGCGGCGGTGAACCGGCCGTGCACCGAGCAGTGGCCCTGCCACAGGATCATCCGCGCCTTGCGCAACTGGTCGACGGACAGGCCGCCGTCGCGCTTGTGCGGGTTGAAGACCACGCACTCGTCGAGCGGGATACCGAGTTGCAGTGCCGCGGTGTTGCGGCCGAGGTGCTGATCGGGCAGGAACAGCACCTTCTCGCCGCCGGCGCCTCCGGCCCCGTCGGTCGCCGAGCCGAAGGCCCAGTTCAGCGCGCGCTCGGCGTTGGACGAGGTGCAGACCGCGCCGCCGTGCTCGCCGGTGAATCCCTTGATCGCGGCGGACGAGTTCATGTAGGTGATCGGCACCGTCATCTCGGCGACCCCGGCGTCGGTGAGGACGTCCCAGCACTCGATGACCTGCTGGTAGTTCGCCATGTCTGCCATCGAGCAGCCGGCCGCGAGATCGGGCAGGACGACCTTCTGCTCGGGGGAGGTGAGGATGTCGGCCGACTCGGCCATGAAATGCACACCGCAGAACACGATGTACTCGGCGTCCGGGCGGGCAGCCGCATCGCGGGCCAGCTTGAACGAGTCGCCGGTCACATCGGCGAACTGGATCACCTCGTCGCGCTGGTAGTGGTGCCCGAGGACGAACACGCGGTCAGCGAGGGTCGCGCGGGCGGCTCGAGCGCGCGCCACGAGCGTCGGATCCGAGGCCGGCGGCAGTTCCCCGGGGCAGTCGACACCCCGTTCCGAGCCGGTGTCCGTGCCGTGCCCGAGCAGGAACAACGCCAGCGGCGTCGAAGCGGGCTCGGTGAAGGTCACCATGCCAGGGTAGATGGGCGCGCCGCTTGTCTGGGATGTGTCGTGGGATTGGTTACCATGGAATAGCGGCCGGCACAGACCGGTTGTCCTGGGCGGCTGAACCAGAGCCTTGCTGAACCAGGGTCTTGCGCACGACGCTTGCACCACCACCTCACTGGGAGCGACATGACCAGCACCGAAACCTCCGTCGAGCTCACCACCGCGCCGGCCGACGCCCCGGCCAAGGAGATCGCGCTCACCGAGACCGCTGCAGTCAAGGTTCGCGCGCTGCTCGACCAGGAGGGCCGCGAGGACCTGCGGCTCCGGGTCGCCGTGCAACCGGGCGGGTGCTCGGGTCTGCAGTATCAGCTGTTCTTCGACGAGCGCAGCCTCGACGGTGACGTCGAGCACGACCTGAACGGTGTCCCGGTCGTCGTCGACCGGATGAGCGCTCCGTATCTGGGCGGCGCCACGATCGACTTCACCGACACGATCGAGCAGCAGGGCTTCACCATCGACAACCCCAACGCCGGCGGCGGCTGCGCCTGCGGCAACAGCTTCTGCGGTTGAGAGCCCCGTAACTACGGGCGGCCGGGCACGTTGAACACGTGTCCGGCCGTTTGCATGTTTCCCTCCTGCAGTTAGGTAGCGTTCACTCGTGTCCGTACTCGTCGCCGGGTCGATCGCGACCGATCACCTGATGCACTTCCCGGGCAAGTTCTCCGAGCAGTTGCTTGCCGACCAGTTGCACAAGGTGTCGCTGTCCTTCCTCGTCGACGACCTCGTCGTCCGGCGGGGTGGCGTTGCCGCCAACATCGCGTTCGGCATGGGTCAGCTCGGCGGTTCGCCGGTGCTCATGGGCGCGGTGGGCGCCGACTTCGACGAGTACCGGTCCTGGCTGGAACGGCACGGCGTGGTGTGCGACTTCGTCCACATCTCCGAGATCCACCACACGGCCCGCTTCGTCTGCACGACGGACGAGGAGATGTGCCAGATCGCGTCGTTCTACGCGGGCGCGATGAGCGAGGCGCGCAACATCGAGCTCGCGCCGGCGTGGACGGCCGTCTCGGCCGACCTGGTCGTCATCTCGGCAGACGACCCGGCGGCGATGGTCCGGCACAGCGTTGAGTGCCGCGAGCGCGGCTACCGGTTCGCGGCCGACCCGTCCCAGCAGATCGCGCGGATGAGCGGCGAGGACCTGAACACGCTGATCGAGGGCGCCGACCTGCTGTTCACCAACGACTACGAGAAGAGCCTGCTCGAGTCGAAGTCCGGGCTGAGCGAGGACGAGGTTCTGTCCCGCGTCGGCGTCCGGGTGACCACCCTCGGCTCGAAGGGCGTCGAGATCGTGGGGTCGGACGTCGAGTACGTCCACGTGCCGTGCGCCAAGGAGCGCGAGAAGGCCGACCCGACCGGTGTCGGCGACGGCTTCCGCGCCGGTTTCCTCACCGCCCGCGGGTGGGGACTGCCGTGGCAGCGCGCCGCCGAGGTCGGCAGCCTGCTCGCCACCCTGGTACTCGAGACGGTGGGCACGCAGGAATACGTCGTGAAGCCGAACGACTTCGCCGACCGGCTCGCCGAGTCCTACGGCGACGAGTGCGCCGCCGACGTGCTTCCGCACCTGACCTGACGGCCGGCCGGCCGGCCGGTCGATCTAGCGGGCGAGTTGGGTGAGAACCGCAGCCATCTGCGGACTCCGATGGATGTGGGTCTGCATCGAAAGCCGCACCATGTGAGTGACCCAGACGAAGTCCGGCCGGTCCGCCGGCCCCTCCACTCCACTGATCGTCCCGAGTTGGCCGCATCGACACTTGATCTCGCGGTTAACCATCCACGCCGCATCACTCATCTCTCCATTGTCCCGCATGGCCGCAAGTTCGAGCACCACCCCCCGGAATCCGGTCGGATCGGGCCCGGCGAGGCGGCGCTACGGTGTGCGGATGACCGTCCCGGTCACACTTCGACTCGCGGACGAGCTGCGCATCGAAGTCGAGATCGGCCTGGTCGGTTAGAGCCGCACGGGGTAGGTCGGTTCCGGGATGTCGGGGTGGATGCGGTCCTCCACGAAGATGCCGTGCCAGGTCAGGAACACGAGCAGCGTCCAGATCTTGCGCGAGTAGTCGTGCGGTCCGTCGCGATGCGCGTCCAACAGGCGCAGCGCGGCGTCCCGGTCGATCAGCTCGTCGGCCTGCGACTCGGTGATGATCGCGCGCGCCCACTCGTACATCTCGTCCTTCAGCCAGTGCCGGATCGGCACCGGGAAGCCGAGCTTGGGCCGGTTGAGCACATGCGCCGGCACGATCTGCGCCAGCGCCTGGCGCAGCGCCCACTTCGTGGTCTCCTTGGTGATCTTCAGCTCGGTCGGGATGGACGATCCGACGGCGAACACCTCGGTGTCGAGGAACGGCACCCGGAGCTCGAGCGAGTTGGCCATGGTCATCTTGTCGGCCTTGACGAGGATGTCGCCGCGCAGCCAGGTGAACAGGTCCACGTACTGCATCCGGGTGGAGTCGTCGAGATGCGTGGTCTGTTCGTAGAGCGCGCGCGTGACGTCCATGTACGAGACCCGCGGATCGAACGCCTTGTAGAGCCCCTGCATCTCGTCCGGCCGGAAGATCCGCGCGTTTCCGTAGTAGCGCTCCTCGATGCCGATTGCGCCGCGGCGCAGCAGATCCTTACCCCGCCGGCCCTCGGGGATGCGCGTCGACAACCGACCCAGGCCACGCCTGGCCGAGGCCGGCAGGTAGTTGAACGCGCGCAGTGAGATCGGCTCGCGGTAGATCGTGTAGCCGCCGAACAGCTCGTCCGCGCCTTCGCCGGACAGCACCACCTTGACGTGCTTGCGGGCCTCGCGGGCGATGAAGTACAGCGGAACGAGCGCCGGGTCGGCGACCGGGTCGTCCAGGTACCAGACGATCAGCGGCAGCGTCTGCATCATCTCCTCGGCACTCACCACCTTGGTGATGTGCTCGACGCCGATCGCCGCCGCCGACTCGGCGGCAACATCGATCTCGCTGAATCCCTCGCGCTCGAAACCGGTGGTGAAGGTGAGCAGCTTCGGATTGTGCCGGCGGGCGAGCGCGGCGACCGCGGTCGAGTCGATCCCGCCGGACAGGAACGAGCCGACGGTGACGTCGGCGCGCATGTGTTTCTCGACCGAGTCCTCGAGGGCTTCGGTGATCTGCCGGACGAGCTTGTCCGAGTCGGCCACCGGCTTGACGGCGAAGTCCGGGTGGAAGTACCGGTGCGGCCGCGGCGTCTCGCCCGGCTTGAGCTGGAAGTAGGTGCCGGACTCGACCCGGCTGATCGCGCGGTGCATCGACGCGGGCTCCGGCACGTACTGCAACGTCAGGTAGTGCTGCAGGGAGGTGGTGTCGACGTCGGCGGCGACACCCGGACCGGCAACGTCGAGCAGGGACTTCTTCTCGCTCGCGAAGAACGTGCCGCGCTGATCGGTGTAGGTGTAGAGCGGCTTGATCCCGAACCAGTCGCGGGCGCCGAACATGACGCGTTCCTGGGCGTCCCAGATCAGGAACGCGAACATGCCGCGCAGTTCGCGGACGATCTTGGGTCCGAGGAAGTGGTAGCCCGCGACGATCGCCTCGCCGTCGCCGTCGGTGACGAAGGTTGCGCCGAATTCGCGGATCAGCCGCTCGCGCAGTTCGAGGTAGTTGTAGATCTCGCCGTTGAAGATGAGTTGGTAGCGGCCGGCCAGCCAGGGCAGCGGTTGGTGCGACCGGTCGATGTCGATGATGGACAGCCGCCGGAAGCCGATCGCTACGTCGTCGTCGTGCCAGACGCCGCCCTCATCCGGTCCCCGGTGCCGCATGTGCGGCAACGCGACGTCGATTTCCGGTGCGACCCGGGCCGCCGAGCCGTCCGCTGAGAGGAAGCCGATGAGTCCGCACACCCGTCCAGTATCCCCAAGCGCGGGCGGCAGAATCTGTGGCCATGCCCGACATCCAGGTCCAAGTCACTCGTGAGCTCGACCTCGACGAGGTGATTGCGCTCTACGCCGCCGTCGGCTGGACGGCCTACACGCGCGAGCCGGAGACGATCCGCGCCGGGTTGCGGGGCGCGTCCTTCGTTGCCGCTGCGTTCGCCGCGGGCCGGCTGGTGGGGCTCGTCCGCGCGGTGTCTGACGACGCGACGGTCTGCTACCTGCAGGACCTGCTCGTGCACCCCGACGCGCAGCGGTCCGGCGTGGGTCGAGCCCTGGTGACCGCGGTGCTCGACCGGTACTCGCGGGTGCGCCAGCACGTCCTGCTCACCGACGACGAGCCCGGCCAGCGGGCGTTCTACGAGAGCGTCGGCTTCACCGAGATCCGCGACGTCGAGGATGCGAACCTGAGCGCGTTCGTGCGCTTCGTGCGCTTCGGGCGCTAGCCGACGCGGTGCGCGCCGGGCCCGGCGCGCGTGCGGAAGCAGGTCGGCGCCCCGAAGCTGCGCGCGGTGAATACCGCCGCGACGGCCGCCTCGCACTCGTCGACCAGGTCGTCGTCGAGCAGTGCGATGACGCAGCCGCCGAACCCGCCGCCGGTCATTCGCGCTCCGTACGCGCCGACGTCGAGCGCGCTCTCGACGGCTGCGTCGAGTTGCTCGACAGAGACCCGGTATTCGTCGCGCAGGGAGGCGTGCGACTCGGTGAGGAGTGGGCCGATCGATGCGATTTCGCCGCGTTCCAGCCGCGCAAACGCCTGCAGGACGCGATCGTTCTCGGTGACCACGTGCCGGACGCAGCGCCACAGGGCGCCCTCCTCGAGTCGCAGGAGCGCGTCCGCGAGGCCGTCGATGTGCACATCGCGCAGCGCGGACACGCCGAGCTGTCGGGCGGCCAGCTCGCAGGCGGCCCGCCGCGCGGCGTACTCGCCGCCGGCGTGTTGATGACGAGTCGCGGTGTCGATCACCAGCAGCGCCAACCCGGCCGCGTCGAGGTCGAACGCCACCTGCTGCGTCGTGAGGTCACGGAAGTCGCAGAGCAGCGCGTGGCCGACGGTCGAGCGCAGGGCCGCGAGCTGATCGAGTCCACCGGTGGGCGCGCCGACGTAGTCGTTCTCAGCGCGTCGGGTGATCGCCAGCAGATCGTCGGGGGAGAGCGCCAGCCCGAGCAGATCGTCGACCGCGGCCGCGACCGAGCAGATGAGTGCGGCCGACGACGACAGCCCGGCGCCGATCGGGACGGTGCTGTCGACCTGGATCCGCAAGCCCGGGAGGTCGACGCCGCGGTCTTGCATCGCTGCGACCACGCCGCGCACGTAGCCGGTCCAGCCGGTGTCGGGGTTCTGCGCAGAGCTGATCGCCGGCTGATCGCCGGCGGCGAGTTCGACGGTGGCGGTGCAGCCCTGCTCGATCGCGAACGGCAGCGCGAAGCCGTCGTTGTAGTCGGTGTGCTCGCCGATCAGGTTGACCCGGCCGGGCGCCCACCAGGTGCACGCGTGCCGGCTCATGCCTGAATTCTTGCGGACCGCGCGTGGACGGGATCGGGGCAGCGCCACTCGCCGCCGATAGCGGGGCGGCGAGCGGCGCTTTCCGGGTCAGTGCACGGAGAAGAACAGGAACAGGTTGGTCGGGATCGGTCCGACCACGTGCGGGTTGTGGTTGTTGATCAGGTGGCGGATGAACCCGTACGACTCGTGCGCGCGAATGTTGTCGAACGTCCGCTGGCTGGTCACGCCGACCACGTGCACGTCCCACCACTCAGCCTTGTTGTTGTTCGCGTCGGTGATGAAGTGGTCGTGCGCGGGGACCGGGAAGTTCGCCAGTGCCGCGAGCAGTTGCGACTTGGTGAGAGTCGGGTAGAGCGGCTTCAGGGCCGGCTCCAGCCGGCGCAGATCGATCGTGCCGGGGTGGTCGACACAGACGAGCTTTGCCGGGCAGTCGATCATGTTCATCGGCTGGTCGAAGCCGAGCGGCACCGTGATGAACAGCGGGTCGAAATGATCCGCCGGGGCCTTGTTGAAGGTTGCTCCGGCCTCACAGCCTGACGATGCGGTCGAGCGCACCGACGTGTCGCAGAAGAAGCCCTTGTTGTAGGTGAAACTGAGCCGATGGCCGTCGAAGAACGCCTTGGTCATGCCGAACTCGTTGATGCCATGACCCAGGTGAGTTGCGTTGCTCGGCGTTGCCGGGCCGGGTGACGATGCGATCGCCAACCCCACGCCGCCGGTCGCAAGGACGGCGGTGGACAGCAGCAGCGCTCCGACACGGCGCCGCGACGTCCGAAAGATTCCCATGATTCCTCCTTCATGCGTCGCCTGATCAGGCAACGCCTGTCCGGAGTTCGATGTTGGTGCGCCGACCGGTTCCATGGGGGAATGCTTGTTCTGCGTACTTGCCGGCTTCGCGGCCAGTCAGAGGTGGTGCATCTGGTCGCGTGGCCGCGACCGAGCTTGACGGAAGCCGCCCGCTCGTCGCCGACCTAGCCCGAGCCGGCGGATGTTCGACCGCCGGCGTTCGCGGGAAGATCGAGGCACGTACCGGTCCGCACAAGGGGTGGTTGATGCGTGGCTCATCCGTCGTTTGTTCCGCCATGGACAGACGCAAGGAGCGGCGCGGCGATGGCGTCGACAACGACTCCGTGCGCGTAGGCGCGTAGACCCGTCCCTCCGGGAACCTGCGCTCCCAATGGAACCGCTCGTCCGAGCTGCGCGACCGGCTGACGTCGCCGCCATCTGCCGGTTCGGGGAAACCTACGTCCCGCCGCACTGCTCGCCGCTCGTCGGAGCGGCCGCTGCCGCGGAGCAGGTCCGCACTTGGTGGAACGAAACCTACGTCGGCGGTGCGGTCGCCGACGGTCTGGTGGTCGTCGCCGAGATCGACGGTGAGCTGGTCGGCGTCGCCCAGCGCGGACGTCGCGGCAACGATCACGTCATCTACAAGCTCGATGTGCACCCCGAGCACCGCACCGGCGACCCCCGAGCCGCCACCGTCTGGCGGGTCCGCCCGATCCCGCGACCCTGATGCTGTGGCCGAGCAGTAGTCGGGTGAGCAGCGTGGCGTCCTTGATGCGCTGAGCGGGGTATCGCCCGTCCTCGGCATCAAGATCGCGGGAGCAGCTGTCGTCAGTGCAGGCGGCGCACGGTGTAAGCCGGTGTCCCGTCCGACGCGACTGAGACCCCGACGTACTCGTGCGCGCGCATCCGGCACCACGCCTGGACGTCCGGCAGCGCGGCCGGGTCGTCGGCTTCGACGGTGAGCAGCGACCCGACCGGCACATCGCCGATCCGCCGCGCCAGGTCAAGGATCGGTAGCGGGCACCGGCGCCCGCGCGCGTCGATGACGATGACGTCCGCGTTGTCGCTCACAGCCCGTCCGCCCCGAGTTCCGCGCGCACCTCCGCGACCACGGACGGAAGCACGGCCAGGAACTCGTCGACCTCGTCGGCGGTGGTGTCCCGGTTCAGCGACACGCGGATGTTCCCGGACGTCATTGCACCCATCGCGACCAGGACGTGGGACGGCTCGAGCGTCGACGACGTGCACGAGGAGCCGGACGAGACCGCGAAACCGCGCTGGTCCAGCCGGCTGAGCAGCGCCTCGCCGTCGACGTAGAGGCAGGAGAAGGTCACGATGTGCGGCAGCCGCTCGGTCGGGTCGCCGACGACCTCGACGTCGGGCACCGTCGCGGCGACAACGGCCCGGATCCGGTCGGCTAGCGCAGCGTGCCGCTCGCCGATCTCTTCCTGCTCGGCGCTGACGGCACGCAGCGCCGCCGCAGCCGCCACGACCGACAGAACGTCCGGGACACCGGGCACCCGGCCCGCTTCGCGGTCGTCCTCCGGGAACGGCGAACGCCAGCGCGTGCCGGTGCGCACTGCGAAGACGCCGAGGGTCGGCCCGCCCCACATCCGGGCGTCCGCGGCGAGCACCGACCAGCCGGCCGGCACCGGCGCGTGGCCCACCGTCTGCGTCGCGTCGACGACCAGTGGCACGCCCTCCAGGACCGAGGCGACCGCGGCCACCGGCTGGCGGGTGCCCACCTCGTGATTGGCCGCCTGCAGCGCCGCAGCGGCGACGCCCGGAGCCGATGCCGCCGCCACGAAGGTGGCCGGGTCGACGCGGCCCAGCGCGTCGACCGGCACGGAAACCCCGTCCGCGCCGGCGGCGTGCAGCACTGCCGAGTGCTCGACCGCGGAGTGGACGAGCACCGAGCCGGCCCGCCGGTTTCCGGCGAGCGTGCCGAGCACCGCCGCGTGCAACGCCTGCGTCCCGTTCGCGATGAAGCTGATCTCGTCCGGGCGGGCGCCCAGCACGCCGGCAACCGTCTCGCGGGCCGCGTCGAGCAGCAGCCGGGCCCGCCGCCCGGCGCCGTACAACCGGGCCGGATCGGCCCACCCGTCGTCGAGCGCCGCGGCGAGCGCGGCACGGGCGACCGGATGCAAGGGTGCCCCGGAAGCTGCATCCAGGTAGGCCGGCACAGCGTCACGCTAGCGCCGTGCGAAAGTGAGGGACGGACGCGGTGAAACGCCCGCCCCCGCAAGGTCCACAGCGCGCGGGTCCAGTAGGCTCCGAATGGTTTCCGGGACTGTCCGAGAGGCGGGTTGCAAGTGCGTCGTAGGCGTTGGGTCCGCGGGGGCCGCGCAACGGTCCTGCTGGCCGCTTTGACGCTGGTTCTCACCGGCTGTTCGGCCCAGGACTGGGAGCGCAACCTGCGCTTCGGCTTCCCGACCGGCGCAACCAAAGAGGCCACCCAGATCCGCGTCCTGTGGACCTGGGCAGGCGTCGTCGCCCTCGCCCTCGGCGTGGTCGTGTGGGGCCTGATCTTCTGGTGCGTCATCAGGTACCGGAAGAAGAGCGACGAGCTGCCGCGCCAGACGAAGTACAACTTCACCGTCGAGGCGGTGTGCTTCACGTTCCCGTTCATCGTGATCGCCGGCCTCTTCTACCGGACGGTCGTCGTCGAGGACAACGTCAACCATTTGTCGGCGAACCCGGACGTCCGGATCCAGGTCGACGCGTTCAAGTGGAACTGGCAGTTCGAGTACCACCAGTACACCGACGCGAACGGCAAGGTGCACCAGACCTTCTACCCCGGCCAGCGCGACCTGAGCGACGCGGCCGGCAACACCCTCGAGGGGGCCGGCGGGCGGCATAGCGGGCCGTCCGGACTGGTCTGCGACGAGGCGTCCAGCAATCTCTCGGTCAACTGCGGGGCGAGCGGGCTGGACGACACCGCGAGCGGCCACCTGTTCCTGTCGACCGTCGGCTCGCAGTACGAGATCCCGGTGCTTGTCATCCCGGTCGATCGGACTGTCCGGTTCGTCGAGCACTCCGAGGACGTCGTCCACTCCTTCTGGGTGCCGGAGTTCCTGTTCAAGCGGGACGTCATCCCGTTCGGCACCACGTCCACCGCCCGCGACAACCAGTTCGAGATCACGGCAACCCAGGTCGGCAACTACGTCGGGCGGTGTGCGGAGTTCTGCGGCACGTACCACTCGCAGATGAACTTCGAGGTCCGGGTCGTTACGGAGGACACCTTCGAGACCTACCTGGACTCGCTGGAGAAGATCGGTCCGGCCGACCCGGACCGGCAGGCGAAGGCATTGCGGCTGGCCGGCATGGAGGCCTACGCCACTACGACCTACCCGCTGGACAGTGACCGCGCCTCGCGGCACGAACTGCACGCGCCGGGAGGATGACGTGACAACCGGAGTAAACGCTCGCCTCCGCTTCGCGGTCCAGGCTCGACCCGGAACGGTTGCCCGATGAGAACCGAAGCGCGGTTGTTCCTCGGGGTGGCCCTGTTCTGCTGGCTGACCGCGGCCGGCTACGCCTTCTGGTCGTCGAAGTCGCAGCACCACGTCGAGGTCGTCGGCGTCGCGGCGCTGATCCTGTCCGGGGGCCTGCTGGGCATCCCCGGCGGCTTCTTCTGGTTCGTGTCCCGGCGCATCGACCCGCGCCCGGAGGATCGAGGCGACGCGGAGATCGCCGAGGCTGCGGGCGACTACGGCTTCTTCAGCCCGGGCAGCTACTGGCCGATCAGCCTCGCCTCGGCCGCCAGCGTGTGCGCGCTGGCTCTCGCGTTCGTCCAGGTGTGGTTGCTCATCGTCGGCGTGCTGGGCCTGATGTTCGCCATCGGCGGGCTGCTGTTCGAGTACTACATCGGCGCGAACCGCTCGCCCCACCTCCACTAGCGAGCCGCCGCTCGGCGGTCAGCGGGGGAAGCGGCTTTCGAAGTCGTGCGCCATCCGGCCGAACATCGTCTTCTGGACGAGATCGTTCGCCGCCGCCACCGGACGCGGCCCGCGCGGCTCGGCCGCGAACACCCAGTCGAACCGGCAGCCGCCGCTGGTCGGCTCCACCGTGTAGTCCTCGGCGAACCGGCGCAACAGTGGGACGTTGACCCGGGTGACGAAGAAGGCCGTCCGCCGGCCCTCTTCCCAGATGAAGTACTGCTCGTCGAGCCGGATCGCCCCGAATCCCGCATTCGCGTGCCGGGTCGCCCCGACGCCGCGCGGTTCGGGCGAGGTCCAGGTGATGCTCAAGCCGCGGATCCAGTCGAGCGGCTTGTCGCCGGACAGCACCGCCCACACCTTCTCGGGCGGCACCGGCAGCTCCATCGAATAGCTGTAGCGCTGCGGCGCCGAGGTCAGGAAGTCCTCGTCGACCGGCTTGAGGGCGAAGGCCATGTTCGGGACCTTATCCGGCGTGTCTGCGCGCCGATGAAGGGGAGTAGTGGCAGAATTTCGACCCTTTGCGTGCAGTCCGTGTTGGGTTAGCCTGTTGCGGAAGTGACGGCGGGGACCAATGCGCTGAAAGGCACTCCTGATGCACCTGAGTCTCGTTGGACGATGCGTCGCCGCGGCGCTGTCCGTGGCCGGCGCCGCGAGCCTCGCCCTCGCCCTTCCCGCGCCGGCCGGCGCGAACCCGCCCGGCCCCCACGATCCGGTGGGCAAGGTCGCCCGGGTCACCGGCGTTCCGGGCGGCGTGAAGTTCACCGGCTGGACCCTCGATCCGGACGAGCCCACCGCGAACCTTGAGGTCGGCGTACTCGTGGACGGGGTTACCTGGACAACCGTCATGCCGACGTCGATACGGAATCAGACAGTGACGGCCACCTACGCGGCCGGGCCGACACCGGGCTTCTCGGTCACCAGCCCGGTGGACACCTTGCCGCATATCGTCTGCCTCGTCGCCCGCAACGTCGACCGCGGGATGGACACCGTCCTGCGCTGCGTGCCCACCCCGCTCGGGACGGTGCTGACGAGCAAGCAACTCGCCGCGCGCAGCCCGCAGGGAGCGATCCGGCACGCAGGCGCGCAAGCCGCGTCGGTGCGCGTCCAGGGCTGGGCCACCGACCCCGACGACGTGGGCCGCAAGACCGTGGTCGTGCTGTACCTCGACGGTGCGCCCGCGGCGACAGTCTTCACGCACCGCTTCTCCGGCGAGCGCCCGGTCGGCGCCGGCCCGCGGTCCGCGTTCGACATCAGCGTGCCGGCGAGCAGCGGAATGCACCTGAGCTGTCTCTGGCTCGTCAACGTCGGCCTCGGCGCCAATCGGTTCCTGGGCTGCCGGGCGCAGGACACCCGCGGGGCCGCCGGCAGCGGCCCGATCACCGTGCCGAGCCTGAACACGCAGGTCGTCCGTGAGGCCAAGCGGCACATCGGCCAGGCCTATGTCTGGGGCGCCGAGGGCCCGCGCACCTTCGACTGCTCCGGCCTGGTGATGTTCAGCTACGGCAAGTTCGGCTTCACCACGCCCCGCATCTCGGAGGACCAGGCACATGCGGCCCGGTTGATCCCGGCGTCGCGCGCCGTGCCCGGCGACCTCGTGTTCATGCACGACGAGGTCGGCGACGTGTACCACGTGTCGATCTACCTGAGCCCGGGCAAGACGGTCGCCGCCATCGACGAGTCGTCCGGCGTGGACTACCAGACGATCTGGGATCCGAGCATCGTCACCTACGGCTCGTTCACGCACACCTGAGCGCGGACATCGGCGGGCTGAAACGCACGCTCTCACCGAATACACGCGGCTTCATAGCGATGTTGATGCGGGCGACGGGCCATACCCCGCGCACAGCATCAAGATCCGCGCGAACGCGATGTCGTAGCCGAGGTCACACGGCTGAGTCTCGGAGTGGCTTGCCCCGCGACTCGGGTCGTTTCCGATGGGTCGAGCGGGGGACCGGTGAGCGCCCTTTTGCTGGTACGTCGGCTATGCAGCCGGCGTTGTCCGGTTCGTGGTCGTCGGACCAGCGGGGGTTCGGGTCGGGGTGTAGAGCTTGATGGGGAAATGGACGCCTTTGACTTCTGTTTCGCCTCGGGGCTCGCAGACGATGGTGTCGTTGACGAGTTGCCAGCTCGCATGGGAGAGCACGATTGAACCGGGTTCGCACTTGGCTTGGATACGGGCCGCGATGTTGATTTGCAGACCGATGGCGGTGTAGGTACCGCGGCCTTCGGACCCGAAGGTTCCGACCGATGACACGCCTGTGTTGATTCCGATCCGGGTCTGCAGTTCGTGGTCCAGGCCGAGCTTGAACCAGCGCTGGTTCAGCACCGGTAAGGCGGCCTGGATCTCGGTCGCCGCGGCGACGGCAGCGGTGACTTGGGCTTCCGGTTCACGTTCGGCCGGTGCACCGAACAGGGCCATGACGCCGTCCCCGGCGAACTCTGTCACCGTGCCGCCGTGACGTTCCACGATGTCGACCATTGCGCCCATGTACTCGTGCACGATCTGCGCCAACGACTCCGCGTCCAAGGCATCAGCGATGCGGGTGAACCCCACAACGTCAGAGGACAACGCCGTCACCCGACGACGCTGCGGAGCACCGACTGTGGCGGCGTTCCCGATTTCGATTGCATCGGCCACCGCTGGCGGCGCATACCGCCGGATCAACAGTTGCTGACGGGCGATGATCTGCTCGCCGGCGAACGTCTTTCGCAACAACTGTTCGCCGACTATGCCAATGCCAATGACGACGACGAGCGCGTTGGACTGAGCCGTGATGAAGTAGTAGCCCGCCTTGCTGCTGATGGTGTCGTTCAGCATGTCGGCAATGGTCAGCCCGATACCTGGTCCGAGAATGATCACGCTGAGAAAGACCGTTGTTCGAGCGGGCAGTCGCATGAAGGGCGCAAGCAGACCGAACGTCAGTGCCGAGACCGGCGCGCCGCCGCCCCCGACATCGATGATGCCGACGGCAAGCCATAAGGCGGAGGCGGTAACAACGACGAGGGCCAGGGCAGCAATCGGCACAACCCAGCGCCGGAGCGAGGTGAACGTGCTACCGACCGCGGCCACCAGCGTCGGGACGACGATGCCGTATGAAGCGACCCACAGCGACTGCGGAGCCCCACCGGGCAGGTACAGCCAACCTGAGGGCGGGATGATCATCCACAGCGGGACCGACACGCCCCCCACAAAGCGCACCAAGGGGACGACGTGGTCGATCAGCCACCTGTTGTAGGCCTGCTCCTGGATGGGCGGGAAGCGGCCGAGCATTCCCTTTCTCTGCAAATCCTCTGACACCGCTTCCATGCCCGGACGCTAGCAGTGGGCCAACGCTGACCTCAGACGTACACACCGTCCGGATCTGCCGCGATCCGCGCGTGTTCCGCAGCTCACCCGGCCGCACCAGCGTTGGCGGTCAGCCAGGCCCGGATCGGCGTCACGCCGTCGACGGCGGGATCGATCACGGTGGTGCCGTCCCGTAACCGTGCACTCGCGGCGCCGCTGATCACCAACACCGGCCCGGGGTGCCGGCTGGCGAGCAGCCCGAAATCACCGTCGCCGGTGATGAGCACGAGCGGTTCGGCAGCGGGGGAGTAGGCCTCGGCCAATGCGAGGTCGGCACGTTGCCAGCCGGCGTGCTCCAGCAGTTGCGCACCGGCCGGCCAGTCCACCGCGGCAAGCGCTTGGCGTCGACCGCTCGCGGTGATTCGGACGTCTGCAACGCCGGCGAGCGCGGTCAGGACCGGCGCGATGCGCTGTGGCGCGACGTTGTCCGCGTCGACGAGGACCCGCAGCACGAGACGGCTAGATCAGTCCGTCAGCTGCTTCGGCGCGTCGGAGCCCTCGATCGCCGCGTGGCCGTTGCCGCCCGCCTCGAGTTCGTCGAGCTGGGCCTGGATCTCCGGCTTCTCCTTCACCGGGTAGAAGAACCCGCGGATCTGCTTGAGCGGCGAGCCGCCGCCGAGCTGGCTCATGCGCTTCGGCACCGGTGTGCCGGCGTAGCCGAGCCGGCCGTGGCCGTGGTCGTCGGTCGGGCCGAGCGGCTGGTGCACCTCGATGAACTCGCCGTTGGGCAGCAGCCGGATGACGCCGGTCTCGACGCCGTGCTCGAGCACTTCCCGGTCATGGCGCTGCAGGCCCAGGCACACCCGGTACGCGGTGGCATAGGCGAGCGGCGGCAGGATCAGCAGCGCGATCCGGCCGCCCCAGGTCATCGCGTTCAGCGAGATGTCGAAGGCCTTCGCGATGATGTCGTTGCCGCCGGACAGGAACAGCACGATGTAGAACGTGATGGCCATGCAGCCCAGCGCGGTGCGCACGGGCACATCGCGCGGGCGCTGGAGCAGATGATGTTTCTTCGTGTCCTTGGTCATCTTGGCTTCGATGAAGGGATACGCCCCGGCCAGGGTGAACAGGATGCCGGGCAGCACGACCGTGGGCCAGAACAACGGCGGAAGCGTATGGCCCCACAGCCTGATCTCCCACGACGGGAACAACCGGGTGGAGCCGTCCAGGAACATCATGTACCAGTCCGGCTGCGAACCGGACGACACCTGCGACGGCGTGTACGGGCCGAACAACCACACCGGGTTGATCTGCGCCAACCCACCGAGCGCGCAGCAGATCGCCGTCACGATGAAGAAGAACCCGCCGGCCTTCGCGGCGTAGAGCGGGAACACCCGTTCGCCACTGACCGTGTCCTCGGTGCGGCCGACGCCCGGGAACTGAGTGTGCTTCTGCCGCACGACGAGCGCTAAGTGCGCGCCGATCAGGGCGGCGAGGATCGCCGGGATCAGCAGCACGTGCGCGATGTAGAACCTGCCGATGATCAAGTCGCCTGGGAACGGCCCGCCGAAGACCAGGAACGACACCCAGGTGCCCACGACCGGGATCGAGAGCATGATCGCGTCCGCGATCCGCAGGCCGGTGCCGGACAGCAGGTCGTCGGGCAGCGAGTAGCCGGCAAAGCCCTCGATGATGCCCAGCGTGATCAGGCCGAGACCGATCAGCCAGTTGAGTTCACGCGGCTTGCGGAACGCTCCGGTGAAGAACACCCGGAACATGTGGATCAGCATCGCGGCGAGGAACAGCAGCGCGGCCCAGTGGTGGATCTGCCGGACGACGAGCCCGCCGCGCACATCGAAGGTGATGTTGAGGGTGGAGGCATAGGCGCGCGACATCTCGATGCCCTGCATCGGCACGTAGCTGCCGTTGTAGGTCGTCTCGCCCATCGACGGGTCGAAGAAGAACGTCAGGTAGGTGCCGGTGAGCAGCAGGATGATGAACGAGTAGAGCGCGATCTCGCCCATCATGAACGACCAGTGGTCCGGGAAGACCTTGTTGAGCTGGGTCCGCATCGGCTTGGCCAGGTTCAGCCGGTCGTCGAGGAACTTGCCCGCCTTGCCCTGCCGCGTGCGCGGCTCGCCGCGCTTGCGCGTCTGCGCGCTGCTGCTCATTCGGGGTCCCCGGAGGATCGGGAGCGCAGCGAGCAGTCTCGTTGGGTGAGGTTCATGGCCGCTCCCAGAAAGCCGGGCCGATTGCTTCGGGGTAGTCGTGGACTGCGTAGAAGTACTGGCGTCCGTCCTCGCCCTCCAGCACAGCCAGCGGCAGCTTCGGCAGGCTGCGGGTCGCCGGGCCGAACACCGGCTTGGCGTCCTCGAGCACCTGGAACTGCGACTGGTGGCACGGGCAGAGCAGCCGGCCGGTCTGCTGCTCGTACAGCGAGGCCGGGCAGCCCGCGTGCGTGCAGATCTTGGAGAACGCGAGGTACTCGGGTCCGTTCGCCGGCCAGCCGTAACCGGCCTGGCCGCTGCGCGGCTTCACCGACTGACCCGGCCGCAGCCGGATGAGCAGGGTCGGCGACGACGCGTCCGTGACCCCGTCGTAGCCCTCCGGCGTCTTGGCGCGCACGCCCGGGAACACGGTGGCGATGCCGCCGGGCTCGAGATCGTCCGGGCTGACCGGGCGCCAGTCGGAGTAGACGATCGGCACCATTCCGTTGGACGACGGGAACATGTCCGGGTTCGGCTTGAACAGCGTGTGGAACAGCCGGTCGCCCGGCTTCTTGATCATGGCGCCGACGAGTGCGACGAGCGGGACGGTCGCGAACGCCCCGCCGGCCAGCAGCATCGTGCGCATGATCAGCCCGCGCCGGGGGAGGCCGGTGTCCTCGAGGCCGACGAGCAAGGTGGCCTCGGTCATCAGCTTGTCTTCCTCGGTGGACGGCACGTCGTGCCGGTCCTGGACCGCCTCCTCCTCGGGCATGAGCCACTTGGCCCAGAGCACCAGGCCCATGCCGAAGAAGAGGAACATGATCGCGAGCGTGCCGCCGAGGATCGGCGTGTACAGCGCGAAGCTCTGCGTGGTGCCCGGCAGGTGCCAGTGCCACTTGCCGACGATGAAGTAGACGATGAATGCGACGCCGGCGAGCGCCGAGATCGTGAAGCAGAGTGCGACGCCACGCTCCGAGCGCTGCTCGGCCTTCGTGCCGCGGATGGGGAACCGGTCGCGGCGGTGGACGATGTGGATGTCGTCGGTCGCGGCACCGGCGATCATCGCCTCCTCCGGCGTCATCTGCCGGACTTCCTCTTCGGTGGGCGCCTCCACCGGGGCGTGGTCGCTCATCGGTTCCGTGCTCCGATCCAGAGAATCGCCACCATCAACGCGCCGACGCCGCCGACCCAGGCCACGATCGCCTCGGAGACCGGCCCGATCCGGTCGATGCCTGAGCCGCCCGGGTCCCTCGACGCCTTCAGGGTCTGGATGTAGACGACGATCGCGCGCTTCTCGTCCGTGGTCAGCTGGTTGTCGCTGAAGATCGGCATGTTTTCGGGCCCGGAGAGCATGGCCGAGACGATCTGTTGGTCGGTCGACTCGTTGAGCGACGGAGCGACCTTGCCCGCGGACAGCGGCGCGCCCTTGAACGTCGTGCCGTGGCAGGACGCGCAGTTGAGCCGGAACAACTCGCCGCCGAGCGCGATCATCGAGTCGTCACCGCGCAGCGTGCCCTGCGGCAGCACCGGCCCGCCGCCGACCGACTCCACGTAGGCGGCCAGCTGCTCGGTCTGCGCCTCGTCGAACTTGGCCGGCTTGCGGGGTGCGTACGCACCCTGCTGGGCCAGCGGCATCCGCCCGGTGGAGACCTGGAAGTAGACCGCGGCGCCGCCGACCCCGATCAACGACGGCCCCTGGCCCTCGATGCCGTCGAGGTTCGCGCCGTGGCAGGTGATGCAGCTGACCTCGAACAGCTGTCGGCCGGCGGCGATGTCCTCGCTGCTCGTGCCGGTGTCGCTGGCGCCGGAGGACGCGGCGAAGGCCGCGTACACGCTGCCCATGGACGCGAGCGCTGCGAAGAGGACGACGGTCGCGCCGGCTCGCCGGCCGAACCGGGTGCGGCGCTTGGTCGCGCGCTGCGCCGGGTCGCGGTCGGCGGTGGCACCGGTAGCCGAGACGGCCGGCTCGAAGCCGAACTCGCCTTCGACATCGATGTCGTCGTCTTTCACGGGCGCCCCTTCGGTTCGGTGGCAGTTCGGCGGCGGTGCGGAACGGGTGCGGGCGGCTATCTGATCAGGTAGATCACTGCGAACAGACCGATCCACACGATGTCGACGAAGTGCCAGTAGTACGACACGACGATCGCCGCGGTGGCCTGCGCCGGGGTGAACTTGGCGAGCGAGGAACGGATGAGGAAGAAGATGAAGGCGATCAGCCCACCGATGACGTGCAGGCCGTGGAAGCCGGTGGTCAGGTAGAACACGGACCCGTAGCCGGTGGCCGAGATCGTGTTGCCCTCGCCGACCTGGATCCGGTACTCGTTCGCCTGCCCGAGCACGAAGATCAGGCCCATGATGAAGGTGATCGCGAACCAGCGGCGCAGCTTGAAGACGTCGCCCCGCTCGGCCGCGAAGACACCCCACTGACAGGTGAAGCTGGACGCCACCAGGATGACCGTGAACGGCGTCGCGTAGCCGAGGCTGAGGTGGATGTGCGCGCCGTCGGGCAGCGTCATCGGCCAGTTGCCCGGATGCACCGACCGGACGGTGAAGTACATGGCGAACAGGCCGGCGAAGAACATCAGTTCGCTCGACAGCCAGACGATCGTCCCGACGCTGACGATGTTCGGCCTGGTCAGCGAGTGGATCTTGCTGCCGAAGCCGGTCGCGGTGGCTGTCGAGGTCACGGAACGATTATGTCCTGCCCCGGCGGGGAAATCGCGGCGGGGGTGGGGAGTGTTGCCGTGTTTGCCGGGCGGTCCCGGGCCCCGCGTTCCGGGCCCCCGATACGATCCACTCGTGGCTATCGTGCCGGACCAGGTGACCGTCCTCGTCTACAGCAATTCAGCGGATGTGCGGGCGCAGGTGCGCACCGCCGTCGGCCGCCGTCCGGCCCCGGACACCGGGCGGATCGAGTGGCTCGAGTGCGCGACCAACGCGGACGTGCTGCGCGAGCTCGACGCGGGCGGGGTCGACGTCGCCATCGTCGACGGTGAGGCCCAGCCGACCGGCGGCATGGGCCTGGCCCGGCAGTTCAAGTATGAGCTCGACGACTGCCCGCCGATCGTCGTGCTCATCGCGCGCCGCCAGGACGGCTGGCTGGCCAGCTGGTCGCTCGCCGACGCGGTCATCAA
>JAVHVB010000121.1:0-3443 GCA_032160775.1 Pseudonocardiales bacterium
TCCTGCAAGATCCTCTGCGGTCGTTGGTGATCGTCATCTGACCATCCCATGGGAGCGTGCCGGCACGAACCACAGTGAGCATCGAGGTCGGCCTGCGCGATGAGCAGCGCCACGCGTCGGCGTGTGCGGTCGTTCTCAGCCAGGTTGCCCGACTCGTCGGTAGGCCAGCGGCCAGGACACCTGCCAGCTCACGCCGGAGTCCGTCGATCGTTGCCACTCCCACCGAAAGCTGTCGTCGTGGACGTCAAGCCACACCATGCGTTGAAGCAGGCTGTGATCCTCGAGAGCCGAACGCTGAAAGCTGATGCGTCCGTCGACGAGGATTCCGACAAAGTCCAGATAGGCGCCCGTGGAGTCCACCCAGGTCTGCTTCCAGCGCCCGTCAGCGGTGTCGAGCACCGAGTGGCTCCGTCCGTAGAGCGGGCCGTCGTCGCCGTGGCATTCGAACACCTCCTCGACCACCTTGCCGCCGAGGATCCGACGAATCTGATTCGTTCCGCTGCCACCAGGCCACGACACCACCCAGTCGCCGATCCAGAAGTCGAGCGCGTCGGGCCCGAGCTCAATCGCCGCGTTCATCGCGCAAGCCTCAACCGATACCGCTGGTTGCGCAACTGCCTCCGGTCGTGCGGCCTCGTGACGGTCGGCGCGGCTACCTGCCCGTGCGGTTCGACACCTGCGCTAGGAGTCGCTCATGGCCAATGATCCGCCGCGTATGGTCCGAGACGAAGAGCGGAATTGAAGTCGCGGTGCCAGGAGATTGCAATGCTCCAACCTGACCTTGAGAACGCTATCGGCCGCGTGCTTGCGGCCCACGACGGAGAACTCAGCGCGTTCTTTGAGGACCGGGCCATCGGCGCCGCAACGGAGTACGCCGGATCCCACCCGGCCGAGGTCGCGCAGTCCATCCTCACGGTGGCCGCAGGACGCGAAGACGCGCCTGGGACGTGGACGGCGATCGCGACATGGCTGGGTTGGTGGGAACCGGCCGCCGCCAGTGCCGCCATGACGAGGATGATCGGGTGCAGCGTCGACGCCGCTGCCGCGCTCGTCGATCCGCAGGAGTTTGACTCCTGGAAGCGCGTTCCTGCGCTGGCGGTCGCGCAGGCATTAGAGCGTCACGACTCTGTGCGCGAATGGGCCGCAGACATGCTCGAGTGCTTTTTTCGCGTCTGGGGCGGGACCGATCTCAAGCACTGGGAGTGGATTGCGGCGCTGCTGTCGGCGCCCGATCCCAGTGTCGCCGTTCGGGGCGTCAGCGAGTTCTTAGGCGTGCAGGATTGGGCCCGCAAGGATCCGTGGCCGACCGCGTACGAGGGGCACACGGTACCGGAGCGTCTGCTCACGCAGACGCCGTATGCGCAGCTGTTCCCGCAGTCAGAACCGCGCGTCGCGCAGGCGGCTGCGGAGGCGACGGCGCTGGAGAATGTCATCCGGCGTGCGGTCATGTCCGGACACACTCCCGGCCCTTGGCTGACGGCGCTTGCTGAGGCGCTGCCGGGGTGCGGGCAGCACTCTTGCTGTCGGATGAGTCTGTTCGAGGCGGAGCTGCTGCGGCGTGGGCACTCCGCGCGCCGGTGGCCGGAGCTTCCTGATCGGTTGACCGCGCCGCGGGCGTGGCTTTGGTTCGGAGCGCGCGGCACGCCGGACGTGGTGACACAAGGCGGCACGCCAGACCTCGGCTGGCCGGTGGCAGTAGACCTGCTCGGCGCGGACGAGCAACTGCGCGCCGAGGTGACCAGCTGGGGCCGTCGCAACCCCGGTGGGATCGAGTCGTCGGAACGCGCAGCCTGGGTCGCCGAGGGTCGCCTGCTGTACGACCGGCTGCGCGCCGTGCTGGAGCCGACCTGGACCCTGATGTGGGCCGTGCACGAGCGCCCGCCGCACCAGGATCCCGTCGGATCGACGGATCATGCCCGCTCGCGCGGCCCCGACGAACACCCGAAGCGGACCGGCTGGACGAGGCGAAACAGGTAAGCCCGATCAATTGCGGGCGCGACGTGTTTGTCGAAATCGGCACCCTCACCGTGGTTTCCGATCGACTGCACGCGGTTTCGAAAACTGTCAGTACCCAGCGCGACAATCGGGGCATGCAGGGCGCAATCCAGGACGAGCTCACCGGTACCCCAACCGGTCCTCGGTTGTCCGCGCTGCTCGAGACGATCGAACTGGGTGCGGTGCCGGATGTGGACCTACTCGCAGTGCTCTCGGCAGAGTCCCGGCAGTTGGCGCACCAGCAGGCGCGGGTCTGGGCGGCGATGGCCGAGGTCGCCTCGCGTGACCCGATGCCCTACGGCGAACCGTGGACGCCGGACAAGGTGTTCGAGTCCGCGGTGGACGAGGTACGCGCCGAGTTGCTGTTGACCCGCCGATCGGCACGGCGAGAGGTGGGCTATGCCGAAGCTGTCGTGGCGTTCCCGCGAGTGCTTGCAGCGCTGCAGTGCGGCCACCTCGATCGCGGCCGCGCGATCGTCCTGGCCGAGGGGTGCCTCGACCTCACCGCCGAGCAGGCCGGCGAACTGCTCGACCGGCTGTTGCCCGGGGCAGCCGCTGTCACTGCGTACGGGCTGGCCGAACGCGTCCGACGGGTGGCTATCGCGCTTGATCCGGAATGGGCGCATCGCAGGTACAAAGAGGCGGTGCGCGATCGCCGTGTCATCGGCTACCTGAACGACGACGGCTCCGCGACCGTGTCCGGGCAGTACCTCCCGGCCGAGCAGGCCGCCGCGGCATGCGCCCGCGTCGACGCGTTGGCCGACTCGGCCAAGCGGTCCGGTGCCGGCGCGCCGACTGACCATCTGCGCGCCGAGTTGTTCCTCGGCCTGCTCGACGGCCGCTTCCACGGCATGACCGAAGCCGCCATTGTCGCGGAGTTGCTTCGGCTGTACCCGCCGCTCGCCAAGGTGACCGCGGCCGAACCCGCGGGGCCCGCACAACCTGCACAGCTTGCACAACCCGCGACGCCGGACCGGGCCGCTACCCTCGCTCCCCCGGTCAGCCGCACCGGCATCGAACTCCGCGTCGGGCTCGGCACCCTGCTCGGACTCGACGAGCAGCCCGGCGAGATCGCCGGCTGGGGGCCGGTCACCGCGCCCGTCGCCCGGCAGATCGTCGCCCGCCAGCGGCGGGCCGAGTGGCGCTTCGCCATCCTCGACGACGACGGCCGGCTGCTGTTCGACGGCATCACCCGCCGCCGCCCGATCACCGACGGTGCGGCACCGGACACCGCCTCCGGCGGCATCGTCGAACTGCACGTCCCGCTGACCCTGCTGTACCGCAACGACCTCCCGGCCCACTGGGCCGGCGTGCTGGCCGACCTGGCCGCCCAGAACGCCGCGCGACACCGGCCCGCCCAGAACCCGCACGCCCGCTTCCCCGGCCGCCCGCAGCGGCGCCACACCCAGATCCAGTTCCAGCGCTGCGTATTCCCCGGCTGCCGGCGA
>JAVHVB010000122.1:0-10640 GCA_032160775.1 Pseudonocardiales bacterium
CGAGGAGTTCGGCGCCCCGGCACCGGCCCCCGACAGCGCACAGGAACACGGGACGGTCCGGCAGCGCAACGGCAAGCTCGTCACGGCTTTGGCCATCCAGGCCGACTTCGACGCCGACACGATCGTCAGCAACACGTTCGAGATCGAGTGGCCACCCCGCTCGGGCCGGCGCCAGTCGTTCCCGGAGATCGATCGGGCGGCGTGGTTTGACCTGCCGACGGCGCGGACGAAGATGACCGGCGGTCAGGACGCGCTGCTCGAGTTGCTCAGCACCCACTTGGGCATCGCCGCGAACTGAAACAGGTTCTAGTATTCGGCGCATGGCTGCTCCGTTGCGCGTCATCCAGTGGACCACCGGCAACATCGGGACCCGCTCGCTGCACGCGATCGCCGGACGTCCGGACCTGGACCTGGTCGGCGTGTACGCACATTCCCCCGACAAGGTCGGCCGCGACGCTGCCGACCTCGGCGGACTGTCCCGGCCCACCGGCGTGCTCGCCACCGACGACATCGACGCGCTGGTGGCCCTGCGGCCCGACGCGTGCGTCTACAACCCGGTGTGGTCGAGTGTCGACGAGCTGTGCCGGCTGCTCGAGGCCGGGATCAACGTCTGCTCGACCGCCGGGTGGATCACCGGCGGCAAGCTGCCGGCAGAGGAGCGCGAGCGAGTCCAGAAGGCGTGCGAGCGGGGCGGTGCGTCGATGTTCGGCAGCGGCGCGCACCCCGGCTTCACCAACCTGATGTCGATCGTCGGGTCGCAGATGTGCGAGACGGTCAATCGGATCACGGTCACCGAGTCGGTCGACTGCTCGACCTACGCGTCCGGGCCGACGATGGCAGCGATGGGTTTCGGCAGGGCGCCGGACACGCCCGGCCTCGAGGACAGTGTGCGGCGTGAGAGCGAGGTCTTCGCCGAGGCCGCCGCGATGACCGCGGACGCGCTGGGCGCCACGCTCGACCGGCTGACGTTCGAGGCCGACTTCACCATCGCCACCGGCGACAGCGACCTCGGTTTCATGTCCATTCCCGCGGGCACCATCGCCGCGGTGCAGGGCTACCACCGCGGCTGGGTCGGCGAGCGGAATATCGTGGCGGTCGGCTTCCAGTGGACGATGGGCCAACACGTCGCGCCGCCCTTCAAGCTGGCGCACGGCCACGTCATCAAGATCGACGGTCGGCCCAGCGCCAACATCCGGGTGCGGGTGCTCCCGCCGAGCGACTGGGACGAGCCCGGCTACATGGGCGCCGGGATGATCTACACAGCGATGCCGGCGGTGAACGCCGTCCCGGCGGTGGTCGCGGCCGCCCCGGGCATCGTGACGTTCAAGGACCTCCCGCTGATCACCGGCCGCTTCGCGGGGTAGCCCGCCCTCAGCTCGCCCGCATCATGTGCATGGACCGGTTGGCGCGCAGCTCGAACTTGTCCTCCATCTGTTGCCAGGTGAGCCAGCCCTCGCCAACGCCGGGATCGGGGTTCAGCACGTAGATGTGCGCGCCGGTGTTGCCGTCGTCGTAGATACCGGAGGCGACCACGATGTGTCCCGGCCAGCCGACCAGTGTCGGGCCGGCGCTGAGCAGCTGCGCCCAGCCGTCCGATGTCATGCACTGACCCGCAACGTCGTGCAGTCGCCAGTGCTGGGCCAGCTTCGGATAGTCGGTGTCCACCGCGCCCTGCTCGGGCGCGATACCCGCCTGCGTGCACACGTCGGCATCGGTGAGTTGCGTTCCGTCGCGGTAGTTCACGAGCATGGCGATGCTGGCAGCCCAGCAGCTCATCGTGGCGTGTTGCGGCACCAAGGTGACCGGCCACGAGATGTTGACCTCTGACATTGCATTCCCCCGTCGTTGCTCGAAAACCCAACGCGCATTCTGTCGCCCGCGGCCCGCCGCGTCACTTCGCGGCGCGCCGGCCGAGATCGGGGTGGGCGCGGCCAGCGACGAGCGGCAGATCCAGATAGGTCCGGATGCCCGGCGGCGCGGCCACGACATACGGGATCGAGTTCACGCAGTGCATCGCGGTCGCCACGATGCCCGGGTTCCGGGCGAGCCCGGCCTCCACCGTCGCCGGCTGCCAGCCGCGGATCGTCACGAACGCGTCCGGGTCGCCCTTCACCTCGACCTCGAAGCGCTCCCCCTCCGGGCCGAACGACCACGCCGGGTCGAGGTGCTCCTCCCCCATCAGCCAGTTCACCGCGATCTGCACCACGACCTGCTCACCGACCAGCGCCTCCCAGCAGAACCGCTGTGCCGCCACCAGGCCGGGCTCGATGACGCCGATCGGTGACTCGATCGGTGCCGTGGCGACCGCGACCTGTTGATCGGTGCGGATGGTGGCGTCGGCGGAGAAGCCGAGGACGTCGAGACACATCTGCACCGACTGGAGGAACCCGCCGGAGAGCAGCTTGAGCATCGGGCTCTTCATCGCGTCGTCCGGCGTCGCGCCGAAGCACATGATCCAGCGCACGACGTCCGGCGCGTTGTAGGTCCGGATGTCGGAGAACTCCTCGCCGCGGACGAAGGTCACCGCCGACGAGAGGGCAGAGAACATCAGCGGGTGCAGTTCGGTGATCCCGCCCGGGTTGATGCCGGTGCCGTGCAGCGACACCCCGCCCTCCTGGCACGCGGCGTCGAGAACCTCGGCGTCCTTCGCCCTCGGGTAGAACCAGCCGACGGGCGTCACCACGTTCTTGCCGGACCGCAGGAGCGCGGCGACATCGTCCACGTGCGGGACGACCGGCGCGTACACCACCGCGTCCGCGTCGAGCGCGAAGATCTCCGCGGCGCTCGTGGTGGCCTGCACACCGAGCGCGGCGCCGCCGAGGATCTCACCGACGTCCTTGCCGTGCTTGGCCTCCGAATGCACCCAGCAACCGACGAGTTCGAGTTCGGGATGCCGAAGGACGCCTTCGATGGCCGCCTTGCCGACTCCTCCGGTCGCCCACTGGACGACACGCAATGGCATGCGTGGAGCCTAGGGCAACTGCGCGGCTCAAGGACGCCCGCGCACTGCCGATCAGACGGACGTGTCCCCGTCCGCGCCGCTGCTGATCGACATGCCCGGCTGGCGCCCGATCATGCGTCAGGTGCTGACCCGGACCGCACTCGTCTCGTTGCTGCCGATGGCCGTCTTCTATACGACGCTGTCCCTGTTCGGCGTGCGCACGGCGGCGATCGTGACCGCCGGGCTCTACTACGCGGCGCTGTTGAGCCGGATCATCCGGCGCCAGCCGGTGCTCGCCGCGGCGCTGTTCGCCGCCGGTCTGCTGTCGCTCCGCACGGCGATCGTCTTCCTCACCGGCAGCGCGTTCCTGTACTTCCTTCAACCGGTCGCCGGCACGGTCGCCGTCGCCACCGCGTTCGCCGCGACCATGCTCGCCGGCCGGCCCGTGCTCGAACGGTTCGCGCACGAGTTCTGCCCGATCGCTCCCGAACTCACCGAGCAGTTGCGCTCGACGCAGTTCTTCAACTGGCTCTCCCTGGTCTGGACGCTGACCTACGGCATCAACGCGGTGGGCACGGTGTGGCTACTGACCACCTCGTCCCTGCACGGCTTCATCATGATGAAGGCGTTTCTGGGACCGCTGCTGACCTGCACCGCAGCCCTGATCACCTACCTCGTGTTCCGCGCCACGATCCGCAGCCGCAACGTCCGCATCCGCTGGGCGCACCACCAGGGCTGGAGCCCGGCACGGGCGTAGCCGGTCCGCGTTGTCGCGGCGCGCGAAGGCCGGCGGTCAGTGCAGGCGGATCGTCGTGTCCGTCGTCGTCACGTCGAGCCTTGACCGGGTGACCACGAAGTCGAGCTCCCAGTCCCCCGCGACCGGAAGCAGCGCCGCGCCCTCGTAGTGCCCGGCGCCGTGTGACAACAGCGCTATCTTCAGCGGCCCGATGCCGGCATCCTGCTGCGTCGCGGTCGCCGTGACCGACTTCGGCGCGCGGCCGCCGAGGATCTCGACGACGAACGCGATGTGCCCGTGTACCCCTGGCGTTGCGATGACCTCGAGGCTGCGGCCGCCGGGCAGCGGCGCGACGGCGGTGACCGGGGTCCGGTAGGACGCGAGCAGCGCTTCCTTGCCGCGCGGCTCGGCGACCAGCACTGCGCTGAATCCGAGGACCACGAGTCCGATCACCGCTTCGACCGCGACGGCGCGGCGCAGCCGTTCGGTGCGCACCTCGTCGTTCCCGATCTCCGGCTCGGCCGGCGTCACCGCATCGGTCAGCGCATAGGCCACGGCGCGGTGCGCGACGAGCCGGCGCGACAGGTTCGCCACTGCGAGGATCCCGGCGAGCAGCGCGACCTTGCACACGACCAGCCAGCCGTAGGTGGTGGTGAAGATCGCGGAGACGGTGCCGACGCCGCGCCAGGCCGAGTAGCTTCCGCTGGCGACGAGCAGCACGATCGCGGTGAAGGCGATGCGGGAGAACGCGGGCAGCACGGTGCGCAACTCCGCCGGCTCGCGCCGCGGCAGCACGGCGCCGCCCAGCATGACCAGCCCGCCCAACCAGACCGCCACGGCGACGAGGTGCGCCATGTCCACGGCGATCGACAGCCAGCTCGGCGCCGTGGTGGCCGCGTGCCCGACCCTGGCGAAGGTCCACACGATTCCCAGCGCGAGTGCTGCGGCCGGCAGGTCCGCGAGCGTGCGCCGGGCACCGGGGCGGATCGCGCGGGCTAGCAGGATGCCGAGCGCGCCGAGCAACAGCAGCCGGACGCTGTGCAGCTGCCCGTACTCGGTGTGCAGCGTGTCGGTGAGGAGCGACCGGGAGGAAAGCTCGCCGAGCCCGGCGCCAGCCGTGTACGGACCCTGTAGTACCAGTTCGAACAGTGCGCCGGCGGTCAGCCCGGCCCAGCCCGTCCAGGCGATCCGCCGGGCGCGCGCGACGTCCCGGCCGCCGGGCCAGATCGTGAACAGCAGCCAGCCACCGCCGAGCAGCACGAGCCCGGCATAGGAGATCCAGCGCGCGGCATCGAACGCGTCGCCGGTGACCGCGTCGACCGCGCCGCCGGAATTCACGTCCGTGCGCACCAGCGGACCGTCGCCGACGACGAACGCGACCGATCCGGCGATCGGGTGTGAATCGGCGGAGATTACCCGGTAGCTGAGCGTGTAGGAGCCGTCGCCCAGGCCGGCCCGGACGTCTTCGGCGACCCGGCTGCTGTCCCCGGCGGGGTGATAGGTGTCGCCGCTGTCGACCCGGTTGCCGTCCTGGTCGGTGACGTGCAGGTAGCCGATGTCGGCGAGGCTGACCGCCTCGTTGAAGACCAGCGTGACGCTGTGCGGCACCGCCTGCAGCCGTGCCCCGTCGGTCGGGTCGGACCCGACCAGCGTCGCGTGGGCCGACGCCGGGCCGGCGAGCAGCACCGCCGCGCCGAACAGGCCGGCGAGCAGCACCGCGAGCCGCTTCACGCGGCGGCCATGGCGCGGTTCGGGGGCACGAGCAACCCTAAACCGATCATCGATCGCCGCCCCGTCGGTCTCGTCAGAATTCCGTTCTCGAGATGACGAGAAGGACGGGGAAGCGGATGCGAGCGACGTGCGTCGTCGTGCCGAGCGACGGAACTTCTACGATGCTCGGTGATCGTCGAAAGGACGAACCGATATGACGACGCCCACCACGCTCGACGACCTGGCCGCGCTCAACTCCGAGGATCTGGGTTCGCTGTACGAAGAGGGCTCGGTGCCGGCCGACTTCAGCGCCTTGGACAAGCACCCGCGCGGCCGGATGCTGGCCGTGCGTGGCGTCGAGAAGACGCCGTTCAAGGGGCTGCTCAGCGAGTTCGCGAAGCTCGGTCTGTTCCCTTGGGACGGCAAGAGCATGACGTCCACCGGAACGCAGACCGGCGAGGGCATCAACCGGATCAACCTCGGCCCGATCAAGCAGACCTGGTTCACCTTCACCACCAGCGTGCAGACCTCGATCGTCGACGGGCGGGAGACGATCGTGCTCGACTACGAGCACGCCGGCAACCCGGCCTTCATCCGCAAGATCCACGACGAGATCCGCGAGATCTCCCCCGGCCTGTACCTCGGCCCGGCGATGTGGAAGACCGGCGACACCGCGAAGACGGTGCTCTGGTTCGCCCTCGACACGAATACTCCGGGCGAATAGTCGCTGCGCGGCTGCGCTGTTAGGTTCGGCCGATGACCGAGGCTGCTGCTGCTGATTTCGTCGTCATCGGGGCCGGCTCCGCCGGCGCGGTCGTCGCCGCCCGGCTCTCGGAGGATCCGGCGATCCGGGTGGTCCTGCTCGAGGCAGGCGGCCCGCCGCCCGCGGCGGAAAGCATGCCCGCCGCCTGCCCGGTACTTCAGCAGGACAAGGCCACCGACTGGATGTTCACCGCCGACGCCGGCGGCTGCGGACGGGGCCTCACCGACGGCCGGATGATGGTGCCGCGCGGCAAGATGCTGGGCGGCTCGTCAGGCATCAACTATCTGGCCTACGTGCGCGGGCACCCCGGCGACTTCGACGCGTGGGCGCAGGACGGCGCCACCGGTTGGAGCTACGACGACGTCCTGCCGTACTTCCGCAAGAGCGAGGGGCTGGCGGTCTCGGACGAGGTGCCCATCGACACCGCCGCGCACAACACCGATGGCCCGCTCGGTGTCGCTGTCCGCGCCCCAGTGCTGGCCGGCGCGCGCGCGTTCGTGGACGCCGCGGCCGCGACCGGTGTCCCCGAAGGCGACTACAACGGCCGGGATCGAGGCGGTCCGGCGGGCCTCGTGTCGCTGCTGCAGACCACCACGCGCGACGGCAAGCGGTCCAGCACGTACCACGCATTCCTCGAGGGCGAGGTCGAGAACCGGCCGAATCTGACCGTGATCACCGAGGCGCACGTCACCCGCGTACTGATCGAGGGCGAGCCCGGTGCGCTGCGCGCCACCGGCGTGGAGTACCTCGCCGACGACGGCACCCGGCAGGTCGTCACGGCGAGCGCCGAGGTGATCCTCAGCGCCGGCGCGGTCGGCTCACCCCACCTGCTGATGCTCTCGGGCATCGGCCCGCGCGCCCACCTGGAGTCGCTCGACATCGACTGCCGGCTGGACGCGCCGGAGGTCGGCCGGCATCTCAAGGACCACCTCCAACTCGGCCTGATGTTTTCCGCGCCCGGACTCGGCGTGTCGATGCTGGACATCGGCATTGCCATGGGGCCGGACGCGCTGCGTGCCCCAGCAGGGCCGCTACCCGCCAACCCGGACGACGACGCGTCGCTGCCGCCTGAACTTGCCGGCCTCAAGGCCGAGGCCGAGCGCCAGCTCGGCGACTGGTTCACCACCGGCAAGGGCGTGGTGTCCTCGTCGCTGTACGACGCGAGCGCCTGGTTCTCGACCGGGCTCGGCGATCCGCACACGCACGACGCGCAGATCGGGTTGTTCGCGTGCGGCTACAACGCGGACATCTGGCAGCGGTGTCTGCACGTCGACACCGATGCGTACTTCGCCGACCCGGAGGCAACCTTCCAGCCGGACGCGGAGAGCATGATCGTGTTGGCCAACCCGGTCCAGCCGCACAGCGAGGGCGAGATCCTGCTGGGCAGTTCCGACCCGCACGCCGCACCCGACATCCGGATGAACTACTACGCCGACCCGCACGACATGGCGGTGATGATCGCGGTCGTGCGCCGGTCGCTCGACATCATCGAGGCGCTGCGTGCCACCCACGAGATCGGCGACCTGATGATCGCGCCGGCACTCGCCGCGAAGCACGGCCACGCGGCCGGCGACGTGCTGAGCGACGAGTTGATCGAGGACCTCGCGCGCCACTATTCGTCCACCGTGTACCACCTGACCAGCACGTGCCGGATCGGCTCGGTGGTCGACCCGAGGCTGCGGGTGCTCGGCGTCGACGGGCTGCGGGTCGCGGACGCGAGCGTCATGCCGAACGTGGTCAGCGGCAACACGAACGCCGCCTCGATCATGATCGGCGAGAAGGCCGCCGAGCTGATCGCCCGCGACCACGCGGTGGAACTGGCGGAGTTCGTGGGCCGCCCGGCGTGACAGGACTCAGTCGCGATTGACGAGGCCGAAGTCGCCCCCGGGCCCCGCGGATGAGCCGACGGCCGTACACACCGAACCAGAGACACACGAAACGGCGTACAGCGCGGCGTCGGCCGGTCCGGCGGGCTCGATGGTCCAGGTCGAACCGTTCCAGCGCTCGGTCAGGGGTGAACTGGCGGCAGTACCGACCGCGACACACGCCGTGGACGACGTGCACGACACGCCGCGCAGCTCATTGTTTCCGGCCAGGGTCGGTGTCGTCCGAATGACCCAACTCGTACCGTTCCAGCTCATGGCGAGCGGCAGGCTGTGGCTCAGGTGACTGCCGACGGCGGTGCATGCCGTGCTCGAGGTGCACGAGACCGAATACAGGGCGGAGTCATCGGCCGGCAGCGGTGTGGCCTGCTGAACCCAGACCGTGCCGTTCCAGCGCTCGACGAAGGCGTTGACCGCTCCCCCGGCACCGCTGTACGAGCCGACGGCGGTGCACGCGGTTGTGGACGTGCAGGACACCGAATTGAGATAGCTGCGGGGATTTGGATAAGGCGCTGACACGCGAGCCCACGAACTGCCGTTCCAGCGCATCACCAGCGGTCGCGCCTTCGCGTCGGAGCCGAGGAAGAATCCCACCGCCGTGCACGAAGTGCTCGATGTGCACGACACCGCGGCGAGCTCGCCTTCGTACGCACTGGAGATGGACTGCGTGACCCAACTGGTGCCGTTCCACCGCCGCACGGCCAAGCGCTCGTGCTTGCCGCTGTCGTAGGTGAATCCGACCGCGGTGCAGGCGCTGCTCGACGAGCAGGACACTCCTTCCAGCCAGGCGAATTTCGGTTCGACCGCGATCCAGCGGGCGCCCGTCCAGCGTTCGATCAACGGTGTGCTCCCGCAGCCGGCAATGCCGCATTCGATGCGGTCGTTGCCGATGGCGACGCAGAACGCGCTGCTCGTGCACGAGACGCTGCCGAGAAGGCTCGGCACCTTCCGCCGGGGCGGTGCGGCCGCCGGAAGGGCCCAGGTGCCGGCCGTCTCGCGCTCGGCGAACACTCGCGGCTTGACCGAGTCGTTCGCCCACTGCCCGACGGCGACGCACTCGTTGGTGCACGACACGGCGTGCAGTTCGTTGATCTTCACGTGCGGGTGGTTGGGCGTCGTCTTGAGCGTCCAGCTCGTGCCGTTCCAATGTTCCGCGATCGTCTTGTGCGGATCGAGGAAGTTGGTGCCTTCGTTGGTGCCCACGGCGTCGCATGCAGTGTCCGAGGTGCAGGAGACGCTCTCGAGAGCGGCCTGCGTCGACCCTGCCGGGTTCGGGCTGGCCTTCGCCGTCCAGGCAGTGCCGTTCCAATGTTCGACCAGCGTCAGCCGGGCGCTGCTTGTGCTGCCCGGCTTCGAGCCGACGGCAACGCACGAGGTCGTTGCGGTGCAGGAGACGCCGGTTAGGTATGCACTGCCTCCTTTGGGTTGGGACACCACGTGCCAGCTGGTTCCGTTCCACCGCTCGATCAGCCCAGGCCTGCCCACTGCCACGCAGAGGGAGCTGCCGACGCAGGACACGCCCTGCAAGAAATACGAGCTGGAGGTGACCACCGACTGGGTCGCCCAGGTCGTACCGTTCCAGCGAAACGCGGCGACACCGCCGGCGTCGAAGTTGCCGACGGCGGTGCAGGCGGTGCTGGAGGTGCAGGAGACGGAGCTCAAGCGCGCACTCGAGTCCGGAGACACGCCTGTCCAGGTCGCGCCGTTCCACACCTCGGCGACCGCCCGCACCGGCACAAAGTCGGTGTCGGCGTCGAACCCGACCGCCATGCAGAAGGTGCTGCCCTTGCACGACACCGAGTCCAGCTCACCGCTGTAGGACAGCGCCGGAGTGGTCTGCTGCGTCCAGCCGGTGCCGTTCCAACGCTGCACGAGGGGGGTCTCGAAATGGCCACCGCCGCTGTACGGCGAGAGGGCGCCGACCGCGGTACACGCCGTGCTCGACGTACACGACACCCCGTTGAGGTAACTCTCCGCGACCTCGTAGGGGCCAGGGAACGAACTCGTCCAGGTCGCCACCGCCGAGGCGGAGCCGGCCCCAGGACCCAACACGGCCCAGCACCCGGACAGGAGCAGCGCCGCCACCGCGACAGTCGTCCGTCCGTATCGCCCACGCCGTCTGTTCATGGCCGTCCCCCCACCGTCTCGCTGATCCGTCACGTTCATTGAGACAGCTGGGCCGTGCGCCTTGTATGCGTATGACTACGTGTCAGGTGGCTGGGAGGGCTTCGCGTACTTCGCGATGAGTTCGGCTCGGCTGCGCACTCCGATCTTGCGGTAGATGCGGGCGAGGTGGCCTTCCACGGTGCGCGGCGAGAGGTACAGGACCTCGGCAACGTCCTTGGCCGAAATGCCCGTGGCGACCATGTCGATGATCTTCAGCTCGGTCGCGGTGAGCTCCGCCGGGGCAGGTGGCCGAAAGCCAATTCGGGCGAGCTCGTCCTCGACCCGTTCGACCCACCCCGGAGCACCGATCGCGTCGAAGGCATCGCGGCTCGCGGTGAGCACCGCCTTGGCATTCGCCTTGCGCCGCAGGCGCCGCAACAGCTGGCCCTTGAGCAGTAGCGTCCGAGCCCGCTCGAACGGGAGCTGGACCTGCCCTTCGTA
>JAVHVB010000123.1:0-4754 GCA_032160775.1 Pseudonocardiales bacterium
CGTCGTCCCGCAGAACGGGACCGTGGCGACGAAGGTCGACACCGGCCCCACCGGCTTGTACGGCGCGATCGTCGTCGCCCCCGCGGGCGCGACCTTCACCGAGCCCACCTACGGCGGTCAGGTCAGCATCGGCAGCCAGGTCGACGTGCACGCGCCCGGCGTTCCCGCCTACCGGGACTTCACGCTGCTCCTGCAGGACACGGACGAATCGATCGGACAGGCGCACATGCCGTATCCGACAGATGTCACGGGCGTCACTGCGACCAACTACCGCTCCGGTCGCCGTACCGTCAACGACGTGGACGGGGCGTACAGCGGCGAGCCCGGCACGCCCATCCTCAAGGCGTACCTCGGCGACCCGGTACAGGTGCACGCGATCGTGACGCCGGGCAGCGAGCAGATGCACGTCTTCAGCCTCGGCGGCCTGTCCTGGCCGATCGACCCGTTCCTCCCGGGTGCGGACCAGGTGCAGGCCCGTGCGGTGGGGCCGTGGGAGTCGCTCGAGATCAAGCTCGCCGGCGGAGCCGGCGGCGGAACCATGACCGGCGACATCTTCTACGGCGACCTGCGCAGGCCGTTCACCGCAGCCGGCATGTGGGGCCTGCAACGGGTACTGGGGAACGCCGGCTGCCCGCTGAAGCCGCTCGACGGCCGAAGCTGCGGGGGAGCCCCGGCGCCCTCGCTCAACAGGCCGAAGCTCACACCCGCGAGCGACACCGGCACCTCGCCGATCGACAACGTCACGAAGGACGCGATGCCGGTCTTCACCGGCCGAGCCGACCCGAACGCCGCGGTGCGCCTGTACATCGACGGCACGCTGGCCACCTCCGGCACCGCAGGCCCCGACGGGACGTGGACACTCGGCGCCCCGGCCCTGGCCGACGGCGTGCACGCGATCACGTTCACACAGGTCGGCAGCGGCGGCGAGAGCGCGCCGTCCGATCCGCTGAGCGTGCGAATCGACACGGTCGGCCCGAATGCGACGGTGACAAGTGCGCCGACCGATCCGACGACGAACCCATCGCCGCAGTTCGAGTTCGGCCCCCAGGGCGCGGGAGCGGCATTCGAGTGCTCGCTCTCCGCCACCACGGACCTGTTCGCTCCGTGCACGTCGCCTATGGCGTACTCCGGACTCCTGAGCGCGGCGTACACCTTCAAGGTGCGTGCGACCGATGTCGCCGGCAACACGGGCGCCACCGCGAGCACGACGTTCACCCTCGACGCGACCGCTGGCTAGGCCATGCGGCGAACCATCTGCCTGTGCCTTGCGAGCGGGGGCGTCATCGCCTCCCTCGCAGGGCCCGGGCTCGATGGCTCGCTGCGGCCGTGGTCGGTGACCACGCACCTGCGTGCGCCGAATGCGGCCGCCGCCTCGGATCCCGAGGGGCCGGGTGCGGTGGTCGAGCTCGGGCGCGCCGTGCCTCTGCGCACCCGCGACGGCCGGATCGTGGTTGTGACCGTGACCGCCGTGCGCACGCGGCAGGGGAAGCGCCGGGTGGTCGACGTCCGCCTGCGCTACGCGCTCCGGCGCGGACGGTCGTACCCGACGGACGCTGCACGCGAGGTGCAGCTCGTCGACGCGAGTGGCCAGCTGATCGTGCCCGCAGCGACGGGCTCGCGTCCGCCGGCCTTCCGGCCGGCAGTGCTGCGCTCCGGACAGCTGCGCAGCGGGTGGGTCACGTTCGCGCTGCCGACGGCCGCGGGCGCTGCGCGCGTCCAGGTGACGCTCGAGGCGGGCACCGGCCCCCGTACGGGCCAGTGGCGCGTCTCCGCGCGCCCGTAGACCTCCCGAGGCAGAGCACTCGAGGTCTTCCGCCGTCGGCTTTGAGGCGCTGACAGACGCGTCCCGAGGCGTCTGGGACGCCTGGATCGTCCTGCGGCGCACGGGCCCGGGGGTTCGCGGAGGACTCTCCGGGTGGAGAAATCAAAAGGTTTCTCAAAGATCGCCTGCGCATAGTGGTCGGCGTGCACCACCAATCTCGAGCATTCCTGGGGAGGATTGCAATGTCTGCAAGGCGACACAGACCGCGCCTCATGGCGCGGCTTACATCGACGTCCGGGGGGCGCTTGCGCCGTCGGCTGCACGTGCGGTCGGCGGTCTACGGCGTGCTCGCCGTGGCCGTCTGCATCGCGGCGGCCACCGCGACGAGCCTCGGCAAGAGCGAGGTCGCGTCCGCGGCGGCAGGCCCCGTGGGCAACGGGTTCACCGTCACCCCGTCGGACCTCGCGTTCATCCTCAAGCAGATCAAGATCTCGGAGCGTCATGCGCGCGCCTTCGAGGGGAATCCCGATCCGGGGACCCCGATCAACCCGAACCCGACCGGCGATCCCAGCTACTGCCAGGCGCTCGTCGGCCCCGGCCCGGACCAGGTCCCCGACCGCCTGACCAGCTACGGGCTGCGCACGGTCGACGGATCCTGCAACAACCTCTTCACAGGCCGTGACACGTTCGCGGCCTCGGACGTTCCGTTCCCGCGCCTGACCAACCCCGTCTTCTCGCCTGCCGAAGGCAGCCCGACCGATTTCTTCGGTCCGGGCAGCGGAACGGTTCCGAGCTCGTCGTACGCGCAGAAGAAGGGCTTCGTGTTCGACACGCAGCCCCGCCTGATCTCGAACCTGATCGTCGACCAGACGTCGACCAACCCGGCAGCCGTCTCGGCAGCCGGCTACCCGGTTCGATCACAGGGGAACAAGGGTGTCTTCGTGTGCGGCAATCCGGGCGCACCCGCTCCGCCGGACTGCGTCCCGGAGCACAAGACGCTCTTCATCCCGAACGTGACGACCGACGTCGGCCTCTCGCCGCCGTACAACTCCCTGTTCACGTTCTTCGGCCAGTTCTTCGACCACGGCGTCGACCAGACCGTCAAGAGCGGCGGCACCGTGTTCGTGCCGCTGCGCGCCGACGATCCGCTGATCACGGTCGGCCCCGACGGCATCCCCGGCAACGGCGACGAGGTTCCCCCGGGCCAGCAGTTCATGGTGCTGACGCGGGCGCAGAACCAGCCGGGCCCCGACGGCGTGCTCCAGGACAGGGCTCCCACGACCCCGGGCGCCGGTCCCTGCACCTCGCTGAACGTCCCGGCCGGCTGCGATGAATCCGCCGACGACGTCCAGAACGCCAACAACACCGACACGCCCTGGGTCGACCAGAGCCAGACCTACAGCTCGCACGCCTCGCATCAGGTCTTCCTGCGCGAGTACGCGCTCAACGCGGCCAATCACCCGGTCTCGACCGGCAAGCTCCTGGGCGGCCTTCCGGCCGGCCAGACCTACTTCGACTCGCCCGACGGCACCGACGGAATCGGCTCGTGGGCTGCCGTCAAGAAGCAGGCGGCCGAAGTGCTCGGCCTCAAGCTGGTCGACGCCGACGTCACCAACATCCCGATGATCGCTGCCGACCCCTACGGGAAGTTCATCCCGGGGCCGGCCCGTGGTCTGCCGCAGTACGTCACCACCAGCGGCCTGGTCGAGGGCGACCTCGCCAATCCCGTTCCGGTGCCGGCGAACGTGCGCTACTTCGACACCCCGTTCCTGACGGACATCGCGCACAACGCGGATCCGAGCCCGCAGGATCTGGATCACAACCCGGCCACGCCGCCGACCGCACCGACCCCGGACGCCAACAACACGCCGTCCGCGGACTTCGCGGCACAGACGCCCGGCACCTACGACAACGAGATGCTGGACGCGCACTTCGTCTGCGGCGACGGTCGCTGCAACGAGAACATCGCACTCAGCACGATCCACCAGGTCTTCCATTCCGAGCATGATCGGCTGGTCGACTACATCAAGGGCGTCCTGGCCGACGACACATCCACGAGCGGCGTCACCGCGCTCGCCCAGTGGAAGCTGCCCACCGCTCAGGCGCCCAGCGGCTGGAACGGCGAGCGGCTCTTCCAGGCCGCGCGCTTCGTGACCGAGATGGAGTACCAGCATCTCGTGTTCGAGGAGTTCGCACGCAAGGTGCAGCCGGCCGTGCGTCCGTTCCACGTCTACAGCCCGGACATCAACCCGGCTATCGAGGCCGAGTTCGCCCACGCGGTCTACCGCTTCGGCCACTCGATGCTCGACGACCAGGTCGCACGCACGACGCCGCACCTGGACGGCAGCACGAGCGACAACTCGATCCCGCTGCTGACGGCGTTCCTGAACCCGCCCGAGTACTTCAACAACGGCAGCGGCGGCTTCTATACGCCCCAGCAGGCGGCCGGGGCCGTCGTGATGGGTTCCTCCGACCAGGTCGGCAACGAGCTGGACGAGTTCGTGACCGAGACGCTCCGCAACAACCTCCTCGGCCTCCCGCTCGACCTGCCGGTCCTCAACCTGACGAGGGCCCGTGAGGCCGGCGTCCCGCCGCTCAACGAGGTTCGCCGTCAGATCCAGGCCGAGACGAACGACGCGCAGCTGGCGCCCTACTCCAGCTGGTCGGACTTCGGTCAGCACCTCAAGCACCCCGAGTCGCTTGTCAACTTCGTGGCCGCCTACGGCACGCACCCGACGATCCGGGACTCCGGACCTGACGGCGTCGCCGGCAACGGCGACGACGTGACCACGATCGCCGCCAAGCGGGCAGCCGCCCGGGCGATCGTCGACCCGCAGGTGGGCGACGTTCCGCCCGCAGATGCTGGCGACTTCATGTTCAGCAACGGCCCCGTGTGGGGCAGCGACGCCAACGGCGTCACCAACACCGGTCTGGATCAGGTCGATCTGTGGGTCGGCGGCCTCGCCGAGACCACGAACCTGTTCGGCGGCCT
>JAVHVB010000124.1:0-9535 GCA_032160775.1 Pseudonocardiales bacterium
CGCCGGTCGAAGTCGTAGGACAACTGGTCGCGAGCGGCCTTCGGGCGCAGCCACCGCACGTCGTCGACCTCGTCGGTCGCATGGAAGCTGCCCTCGATGTGCCGCATCACCCAGTACGTGACCGACTTCGTGCCGGCGATCACCTCGTACCGGACATCGCCGATCCGGCGGGACACCGCGACCGTCGAGCCGAGTTCCTCGGCGACCTCGCGGGTCGCGGTGACGAGCTCGGTCTCGCCCTCGTCCACCTTGCCCTTCGGGAATGACCAGTCGTCGTAGCGCGGTCGGTGGATGACGGCTACCTCGGCCTTGCCGTTGCGCAGCCGCCACACGACGCCGCCCGCAGCACGGACGGCCGGTGCCGGCAGCTGGCGCGGCATGTCAGTGCCCCATCGGCTAGTCGCCGCGCGCCGGCAGACGCTTCATCAACAGCTCCTGCAGATCCTGCCGTGCCCCGTCGGTGCGCAGCCATTCGCCGTCCGGCTGCAGATCCCACGCCGAGGTGTCTTCGTCGAAGGCGAGGTCGAGGTACTCGGTCAGGTGTGCGCGCGCCTGCCGGTCGGAGATGGAGCAGAGCACTTCGACGCGCCGGTCGAGGTTGCGGTGCATGAGGTCGGCCGACCCGATCCAGTACTCCGGGTTGCCGTCGCCGCCGAACTGGTAGATGCGCGAGTGCTCCAGGAACCGGCCGAGGATCGAGCGCACCCGGATGTTGTCCGACAGGCCGGGAACGCCGGCCCGGATCGTGCAGAACGTGCGCACCAGCAGATCGACCTGCACGCCCGCCTTGGACGCGCGGTAGAGCGCGTCGATCGTCTGCTCGTCGACGAGGTGGTTCGTCTTGATCCGGATGTGCCCGGTGCGGCCGGCCCGGGCGAGCTGCATCTCGCGCTCGATCCGCTCGATCAGCCCGGCGCGGACGCCCTGCGGCGCGACGAGCAGCGAGCGGTACTCCGTCTGCCGCGAGTATCCGGTCAACACGTTGAACAGGTCGGTGAGGTCGGCGCAGACCTTGTCGTCGGCGGTGAAGAATCCGAGGTCCTCGTAGGAGCGCGCGGTCTTCGGGTTGTAGTTGCCGGTGCCGATATGGGCGTAGCGCCTGATCTGGTTGCCCTCCTGCCGCACGACCAGCGCCGTCTTGCAGTGCGTCTTCAGCCCGACGAAGCCGTACACCACGTGGCAGCCGGCGCGCTCCAGCGCGCGCGCCCACTTGATGTTGGCCTGCTCATCGAAGCGCGCCTTGATCTCGACCAGCGCCACGACCTGCTTGCCCGCCTCGGCGGCGTCGATCAACGCATCGACGATCGGCGAGTCGCCGGACGTCCGGTAGAGCGTCTGCTTGATGGCGAGGACGCGCGGGTCGGCGGCGGCCTGCTCGATGAAGCGCTGCGTGCTCGTGGCGAACGATTCGTACGGGTGATGGACGAGCACGTCGCCGTCGCGCAGCGTGGCGAATACCGACTTGGGGGACTCGCCCTCGGCGAAGCGCGGGTTCGTGGTCGGGACGAACGGCCGGTACTTCAGCGAGGGCCGGTCGATGTCGTAGATCTGCTGGAGCGAGGTCAGGTCGAGCAGGCCCGGCACGCGCTGTACGTCGTCCGGGTCGATGTCGATCTCGCTCAGCAGCAGGTCGACGACCGCCTCGTCGATGTCGTCGGTGACCTCAAGCCGCACCGCCGGGCCGAAACGACGGCGCATCAGCTCGCGTTCGAGTGCCTGGAGCAGGTCCTCGTCGCGGTCCTCCTCAACCTCGAAGTCGGCATTGCGGGTCACCCGGAACAGGTGGTGCTCAACGACGTCCATGCCCGGGAACAGCATCGACAGGTGGGCGGCGATGAGCTCCTCGAGGGGCAGGTACTCGGTCTCGATCGGCGACTGGGACACGACGACGAACCGTGGCACGTTGTTCGGCACCTTGACCCGGGCGAAGCGCTCAGTCTCTTCGTCGGGGTTGCGCACCAGCACGGCGAGGTTGAGGGAGAGCCCGGAGATGTAGGGGAACGGATGCGACGGGTCGACCGCGAGTGGGGTGAGCACCGGGAAGACCTTCGTCTCGAAGTAGGCCGCGAGCCGGGACCGTTCCTCGGGATCGAGGTCCTGCCAGGCGCGGATGTGGATGCCTTCCGCGTCGAGTTCCGGGTTCACGATGTCGCGGAAGCAGCGGGCGTGCCGGTCGACGAGTTCGCGGGTGCGCTCGGCGAGGGCGGCGAGCACCTCGCGCGGGCCGAGCCCGTCCGCGGAGGTCACCTGCAGGCCCATGTCGGCGCGTCGCTTCAGCCCGGCGATCCGCACCATGTGGAACTCGTCGAGGTTGTTCGCGAAGATCGCGAGGAACTTCATCCGCTCCAGCAGCGGCTCGGACTTGTCCTCGCCGAGGCTCAGCACCCGCTCGTTGAACGCGAGCCAGGAGAGCTCCCGGTTGCCGAACCGGTCGTCCGGCAGATCGTCCACGTGCTCGACGGCCGGCGCGAGGTCGCCCTCCGGGACGGAGTCCGTCGGGTCGATCGACAACTCACGCACGGTCTCCGCCATGGCGCTAATGATGCCCAATCAAGGTGAACGAGCGAACCCGGCGGGGCAGCCGAGTACGGCGGCGGTCGCCGGGCCGAGCCCGAGCTCGGCGGCAGCGCGCAGATCTGCGGCGGTGTCGACGTCGAAACGCAGCCCGGGCCCGCCGGGCAGCGCGACGGCGACCGCGGCGTGCCGCGCCGCCGAATCCGGGCCGAAGGCCGGCCCCAGCGGGGTTCCGGGCCGGGCGGCGAGCATGGTCGTGCCCGTCCCGGGGGCGTCCGGCACGAACGACCGGTCGTGACCCGCGGCTTCGGCGAGAGCGGCGGCCAGCTCGGCCGGGCGCAGCGCGGGCAGGTCGCCGACGAGCGCGACGACGCCGTCCGCGGGCCAGCGGCTCGCCGCGTGCGCGGCCGCCTCGGCGAGCGCGGCGTTCAGGCCCGGCCCGGTCTGGACGAGCAGGTCGGGCAGGTCGGGTAGCTCCGGCCGGCCGGGCCGGTCCGGGCGCCGGTCGGTCACGACCAGCACCCGCGCCACCCCGTCCGCCGCGCGCGCGGCAGCCAGCGTGTCGTCGCGGACGGCCTCGACGAGCACGCGGTGCTGCTCGGGATCGGCCACCGCGGGAAGCAGCCGGGACTTCGCCGCGGGCAGAGCCTTGACGGGCAACACGACGGTCCAGCGCACGCCCCGAGTCTACGAACGATGCCGGGTGTGTCCGCCCCGGCCGGGCGATGGGGCAGACTGCTCCCCGAAGACGGAAGGAGACTGTGCGTTGGCACGGCTGCACAAACTGCGCAGGCCCGGGTACGGCGAGAAGATGGGTCCCGGCTGGCGATTCGTCTGGCTGGTGCTCTACTACCCGGTCTCGGGACTGTTCCGGCTGACCTACCGGAACATCGAACGGATCCCGCAGCAGGGACCGATGATCGTGGTGACGAACCACGTCTCGCACATCGACCCGTTCCTGGTCGCGAAATTCGTGTTGGACGCGGCCCGCATGCCGCGCTTCCTCGCCAAGGAGGCGATCTTCGACGTGAAGGTCGTCGGCTGGGGGATGCGCCTGATGGGCCACATCCCGGTCAAGCGCGGCACCGTCGATGCCCGCCAGTCGCTCGCCGCGGCCGTCGAGGCACTGGAGAACGGCGGGGTCATCGTGTTGCACCCGGAGGGCACCGTCACCCGCGACCCGGACGGCTGGCCGATGACCGGCAAGACCGGCGCCGCCCGGCTCGCCTCCCTCGTCCCGGACGTCGTGGTCATCCCGGTGGCGCAGTGGGGCGTGCAGGAGCAGGTCGATCTGTACAAGAAGCGGGTCAAGCTGGTCCCGCGGCCGCGACACACCATCTCGGTGGGCGAGCCGATCGACCTGAGCGCGTACCGCGACCGGGAGCCGAACGCCAGGATGCTGCGCGAGATGACTGACACGATCATGCGCCGGCTCCGCGCCGATGTCGCCGAGCTGCGCGGCGTGCCCGAGCCGGCCGGTGACCTCTTCCACTGGGTTCGCCCGTCCGAACAGAAGAAGCCGGGCGACGCCGCGTGAGAACCCGAGTGAACGCTGACCCACGCTTCGCGGGCCACGATGGTCGGTCGATGGGGATCCGGTGACAACGACGGCCGTCCTGGGCGCGGGCAGCTGGGGGACCGGCTTCGCCAAGGTCCTCGCCGACGCCGGCAACGAGGTGGCCCTGTGGGCGCGCCGCGCCGAGCTGGCCGAGCGCATCAACGAGCAGCACTGCAACACCGACTACCTGCCCGGCGTCGAGCTGCCCGAGTCGCTCGTCGCGACCGCCGACGCCGGCAGCGCCGTCCGGGACGCCGACCTCGTCGCCTTCGCGATCCCGTCGCAGAGCCTGCGCGAGAACCTCGTGCACTGGGCGGACCTGCTGCCGCCGGACGCCACGCTGGTGAGCCTGATGAAGGGCGTCGAGCTGGGCACCCGCAAACGGATGTCCGAGGTCATCGCCGAGGTCACCGGGGCGGCGCTCGACCGCATCGCGGTGATCAGCGGCCCCAACCTGGCCGGCGAGATCGCCGAGGAGCAGCCCACCGCAACCGTCGTCGCGTGCGTCGACGAGGCGCGCGCCACGGCGGTGCAGAAGCTGTGCAGCACGCCGTACTTCCGGCCGTACACGAACACCGACGTGGTCGGCTGCGAACTCGGCGGCGCGATCAAGAACGTCATCGCCCTGGCGTGCGGCATCGCGGCCGGCATGGGCTTCGGCGACAACACGCTCGCCTCGATCATCACCCGCGGCCTGGCCGAGACCGCGCGGCTGGGCGAATGCCTCGGCGCCGACCCGCTCACCTTCGCCGGGCTCGCCGGGCTCGGCGACCTGGTGGCGACGTGCAACTCCCCGCTGTCCCGCAACCGGACCTTCGGCGAGCGGCTCGGTTTCGGCGAGTCGCTCGAACAGGCGCAGGCCGCCACTCACGGGCAGGTCGCCGAGGGCGTGAAGTCGTGCGTCTCGGTGCTCGAACTGGCGCAGTACCACGACGTGGACGTGCCAATCACCGAAGCGGTCGAGGCGGTGTGCGCGGGCCGGATCACGCCGCGGCAGATGCTCGAGCAGCTGATGTCGCGGACGATGAAATCCGAAAGCTGAGTGGCGTCGCCGGTAGGGTCGCAAGGGTGACTCGACGCATCCGGGTGGCCGTGGTCTACGGGGGTCGGAGCAGCGAACACGGGATCTCCGTGGTCTCCGCCGGCAGCGTCATCGGCGCGCTGGATCCGGACAAGTACGACGTCCTGCCGGTCGGCATCACGCCGTCCGGCCAGTGGATGCTCACCGACGCCGCGCCCGAGACGCTGCAGATCACCGGTCGCACGCTGCCCGAGGTCGAGAAGGGCACCGCCGTCGTGCTCCCCGCCGATCCGACCGCGCAAGCGCTGGTCGCCTTCGAGCCCGGCCAGGCCGTCCAGATCCTCGAATCGGTCGATGTCGTCTTCCCGGTGCTGCACGGCCGGTACGGCGAGGACGGGACGATCCAGGGGATGCTCGAGATGGCCGGCATTCCCTACGTGGGCGCCGGCGTCTTCGCGAGTGCCGCGGGGATGGACAAGGAGTTCACCAAGATCCTGCTCGCCGCGGCCGGCCTCGACGTGGGCCGCTACGCCGTGCTGCGCCGCAACCGGCCGTGGTCGGCGGTCGACCTGCACGACCTCGGGCTGCCGGTGTTCGTGAAGCCGGCCCGGGCGGGCTCGAGCGTCGGCATCACGAAGGTGACGGACTGGGGAGAGCTCGCGGATGCCGTCGAGATCGCCTTCGCGCACGACTCGAAGGTGCTCATCGAGGCGGCCGTCGCCGGCCGGGAGATCGAGTGCGGCGTCCTGGAGAACGAGGACGGGCTGCCCGAGGCCAGCGTGCCCGCCGAGATCCGGCTCGTGCGCGGGCACGACTGGTACGACTTCGAAGCGAAGTACCTCGACGACGCCTGCGAGTTCGACATCCCCGCGCATCTCGCGCCCGCGGTGACCGCGCGCGTGCAGGAGGCAGCGTGCCGGGCCTTCACCGCGCTGGACTGCCGCGGCCTGGCCCGGGTCGACTTCTTCGTGACGCCGGACGACGCCGTGATCCTCAACGAGATCAACACCATGCCGGGCTTCACGCACATCTCGATGTATCCGCAGATGTGGGCCGCCTCCGGCGTCGACTACCCGACCCTCGTCGATCGGCTGGTCCAAGCCGCTCTGCGCCGCGGTACCGACTGAACTTCGCGCGCGCGGCCGGCTAGGTGAGTCCGGCCTCGTCTGCGCGCACGAGCAGCTCCTCCAGCGTCGGGGCCTCGAGCAGGACGACCGGGCCGCGGCGCAGCTCGTAGAGCTCTCGGCCGTCGCGCTGCAGGCTCGTCGCAACGAGACCCTTCCCGACGTGCAGGATCACCGCGACCGGTGGCTTGGCGGTGCGGACGGCGGCGTGGGCATCGATGACGTTGGTGACCGCCTCGATCAGATCCTGGATGTTGCCGTCCTTGGCGACGAGGGTCGCCGGCTGCACTGCGGCGACCCGCCGGCGCAGGGCTTCGCCGTTGGCGTGCGCGCTGTAGAACACCACCGGAAGTTGGCTGTCGACGTCGGAACGGGTGCGGACGGCCTCGGCGAACTGGATCCCGTCGATGCCCGGCAACACGATGTCGACCACCATGACGTCGACCGGAGTGCCCGGCAGCAGGGCCAGCGCTTCCTCCGCGCTCAGGGCGTGGACGGTGCGAAACCCTGCCGGCTCCAGCGCACGCCGGACGAGGGCATGCGTCAGTTCGGAATCGTCCACGACGAGCACCGACGTCACGATCCCTCCCCCCCGACTGGCTCCGGAGCACTCTAATGCTGCCCGCGCTGATAGCCGACAGCCGGTTCCGGGTACCCCAACTGGGCTGCTGCGCCCGGACCCCGCGCCAGAGTTCACCGACCTTTGGGGGCCCCGGGGATGACTTCTCCGCACACACCTGCACCTGCACCGCTCAGTGCCGAGCTACCGTTCCAATCCGACGCTCCGTCGATCGCGCGCAGCTACCTGCGGCGGTTCGCGGCCGGGATGCTGCCAACACCGCTGGACGACGCCGTGCTGATGGTGTCGGAGTTGGTGACGAATGCACTCGTTCACGGCCGTCCCGAGATCACGCTGCGGCTGGCGTTCGAGCACGATCGACTGACGGTCGCAGTCGGCGATTCCGGCGAAGGCCGCCTGACCTGCGCCGCGCCGCCACAGAACCAGCCGTCCGGGAGAGGACTGGTTGTCGTGAACGCGCTGGCCACGCGGTGGGGGGTCAGCCGGACCAACGACCAGGTCGGCAAGCAGGTCTGGTTCGAGCTCGCGTGATTGGCCTCACCCGGCGAGCAGGCCCGCGAACAGCTCGGGGGTGAGTCGGGCGAGGTCGGGCACCGTCGCCCTGGCCAGCGCGAGCGCGTCCGGTGCGGGCGGGAAGGCGTCGTGCGGCAGCGCGACGACGGCGAGGCCGGCCGCATATGCCGACCGCAGCCCGTTGGACGAGTCCTCCACGGCGGCGGTCCGGCCCGCCTCGACAGCGAGCCGGCGGACCACCTCGAGATAGACGGCGGGGGAGGGCTTGCCGGCTTCGACCTCCTCGGTCGACACGGTCACCTCGAAGAACGGCGCCATGCCCGACATGTCGAGCACGGCGTCGATGAGCCGGCGCGGCGACGACGACGCGAGCCCGAGCCGGAACTGCCCGGCCACCCGCTCGACGGCGTCCCGCGCACCTGCGATCAGCGGCAGCTCACCCGCGTAGCGCCGTTCGATCTCGCCGATCACCTGCTCGGCGAGTTCGGCAGCTGTGCCGGGCACCCTGACGACGCGGGCGAGGTAGTCGGACCACTCGGGCGTACTCATGCCCTGCATTGCGCGAGTCGCGTCGTCCGGCCAGGGCCGTCCCGCGCGTTCGGCCAGTCCGCGCCGCACCTCGTCCCAGACCGGTTCGGAATTGATCAGTACGCCGTCCAGATCGAAGATGACCGCCCGCACCCACCAACCGTACGGTCAGCCGAGCAAACGGGTCTTGGCGGCGGCGAACTCCCCGTCGGTGAGCATCCCGTCGGTGTGCAGTCGCACGAGCCGTTCCAGCTCGTCGACGAACCAGCCGTCACCTCGCGGGGCCGAGGCCGGAGCCGGGGCGAGCGACGGCGCCGCGGCGCCCGGCGCAGCCGGCTGCGGCTCCCGGACGGCCGGCAGCGGGTCGTCGTGGTTCGTCCGCGCCCGCAGCGCCTCGTACTCGTCCCGGAGCACCCGGCGCAGCACCTTGCCGAGCAGGTTGCGCGGGAGGTCCTGCCGGAAGTCGAAGGTCGCCGGCACCTTGTACGGCGCCAGTCGCGCGGCGCAGAACCGGTGCAGCTCGCGTTCGTCGGTGTACTTGCCCTTGCGCGGCACGACGTAGGCCTTCACCGTCTCGCCGCGGTAGAAGTGCGACACGCCCACGACCGCGCACGACTCGACCGCCGGGTGCTCGGCGAGGACGTCCTCGATCTCGGACGGGAAGACGCTGAAGCCGCTCGCCTGGATCACGTCGCGCTTGCGGTCGACGATCGTGACGAAGCCGTCCGAGTCCATGATCGCGATGTCGGCGGTGTGCAGCCAGCCGTCGTGCAGCATCGCCGCGGACTCGCGCGGCTGCCGCCAGTACCCGCGGAACACCTGCGGGCCGCGCAGGCACAGCTCGCCGACCGCGCCGAGCGGAAGTTCCAGCGTCGGGTCCTCGGCGTCGACGATCCGCGCATCGGTGTTCGGCATCGGGACGCCGATCGTGCCCGGTCGCGCGTTGTGGTCGAGCGGGTTCGCCAGGGCGACCGGCGAGCTCTCGGTGAGCCCGTACCCCTCGACCAGCCGGCCGCCGGTGACCTTCGCGAAACCCTCGACCAGCTCCGGCGGCAGCCGCATGGCGCCGGACACGCACGTGCGGATCGAGCGGAGGTCGTGTCGGGCGGTGCGGCGCGAGCGCACGATCTGGTCGTACATCGGCGGCACGCCCGGGAAGACGGTCGGCCGCCACTTGTCGATCGCCGAGAAGAGCAGGCCGAGCTCGAACGTCGGCAACAGCACGATCGTGGCGGCGGCGAGGATAGGCATCGTCAGGCACATGGTCAGGCCGTACACGTGGAAGACCGGCAGGGCGGCGAGCACCACCTCGTTGCCCCGCTCGACGTCCGGGTCCCACGCCAGCGCCTGGTACGCGTTCGCGACGAGATTGCGGTGGGTGAGCATCGCGCCCTTGGGCAGCCCGGTCGTGCCGCCGGTGTACTGCAACAGCGCCAGATCGCGGGCCGGGTCGATCTCCTCGGCCGCAACGGCGTGGGCAGGCGTGTGCAGCAACCTGGCGAAGTGCAGGACGTCCGCGTCCGGCGGCAATTCGGTGATGAGCTGTTCGCGCTTCTCGCGCATTCCGGCGAACGGCAGCCGGAGCGCGAGTCGCTTGCCCGAGGGCAGGTACTCGGCCAGTGACGTGACGACGACGTGCCGCACCTCCGTCCCCTCGCGTGCCTGTGCCAGCCGGGCGTAGGCCCCGTCGTAGACGA
>JAVHVB010000125.1:0-2615 GCA_032160775.1 Pseudonocardiales bacterium
AGCAAATCCTGATCGAGGAGGGGAAGCATGCCGACGTACCTGTCACCAGGTGTGTATGTGGAAGAAGTCGAATCGGGCGCTCGCCCGCTCGAGGGTGTCGGTACGGCGGTGGCCGCGTTTGTCGGGCTCGCCGAGGACGGACCCTTCAACCAAGCGACGCTGATCAGCAACTGGACCGCGTTCACGGATACGTTCGGCGGCTTCGTGGCCGGCTCGTATCTGGCGCAGGCCGTGTACGGGTATTTCCTCAACGGCGGCGGCAACTGTTACGTCGTACGGATCGGTGGTGGAGCCGAGTCCACCGACAGCAAGCGTGGGCGCAAGGAGCTGCCTGCCGGGCCGCAGGCGATGCTGGGACGGTTCCGTGTCGTCGCGCTCGATCCGGCCCAGTCGCCGGGCGAGGTGAGTGTCGAGATCACCGATGCCGGCGGCGAGAACCCGTCCGACGACATGTTCAAGATCGTCGTGAAGCAGAACGGCAACCAGGTCGAGGAGTTCGACCGGCTGGCCTTGTCGCGCGGCAAGACGAACGTCGCCACGGTGGTGAACGCGAACTCGAAGCTGATCAAGATCGAAGAGATCACCGGCGCCGCGCTGGAGAAGCCCGCGCACGGTGAGGTCGCGCTGACCAGCCCGCCACCGGCGCCCGCAGTACCGTCGCCGCGGTTGACCGCCGAGGACTATGTCGGCGATGTCTCCGACCGGACCGGGTTCGGTGGGCTGGAGGCGGTCGACGAGATCACCATGCTCTGCGTACCGGATCTGATGAGTGCGTACCAGCAGGGCTCGATCGATCTGGAGACGGTCCAGGCCGTGCAGCTGGCGATGCTCGCGCACTGTGAGTTGATGGGCGATCGGATCGCGATCCTCGACTCGCCGCCCGGGCTCAACGCCCAGCAGGTGAAGGAGTGGCTGGTCGACAAGGCCGGGTACGACTCGGCGTTCGGCGCGCTCTACTACCCCTGGGTCAAGACGGCGGATCCCGCGACCGGGCAGCTCGGGTTCATGCCGCCGTGTGGTCACATGGCCGGCATCTGGGGTCGCAACGACGACACCCGCGGCGTCCACAAGGCGCCCGCCAACGAGATCATCCGGGGCGCCGTGAGCCTCGAAGTACAGATCACCAAGGCGGAACACGATCTGCTCAACCCGGTCGGCATCAACGTACTGCGGACCTTCCCGGGCCGCGGCAATCGCGTCTGGGGAGCGCGGACGCTGTCGTCGGATCCGGCCTGGCGGTACCTGAACGTGCGGCGGCTCTTCAACTATCTCGAAGAGTCCATTCTCAGCGGCACCAACTGGGTCGTGTTCGAGCCGAACGACGAGGCGCTGTGGGCCCGCGTACGGCGTACGATCTCCGCCTTCCTGGTGAACGAATGGCGCAACGGCGCCCTGTTCGGTCAGACGCCGGACGACGCGTTCTTCGTCAAGTGCGACGCGGAGACCAACCCGTCCGAGGGGATCGACGCCGGCCAGGTGGTCTGCGAGATCGGGGTCGCGCCGGTGAAGCCGGCCGAGTTCGTCATCTTCCGGCTGTCCCAGGTCTCCGGCGGCACCAGCCTGGTCAGCGAGTGACCACCTTCCTTTAAGGCTTCGCAGAAAGGTAACCAGTCATGGCACTTCCGGACATGGACTCCGGTGTCGGTCACTCCTTCGGGCTGGAGTTCGACGGCATCCAGATCAAGAGCATCACCGAGATCAGCGGCTTGAAGATGGAACAGGACGTGATCGAACTCAAGGAAAATGGTGCCGACGGCAAGTATGTGATCAAGAAGCTGCCCGGTCGCTGGAAGGCGCCGGAGATCACGCTGACCCGTGGACTCTCCTCGGACACGAGTTTCGACAAGTGGATCAAGGATTCCCAGTTCGGCAAGATGGGCGCGGTCCGCAAGGGTGGCGCGATCATCGTGTTCGACTACGAGGGCGCGCCGCTGAAGCGGTACAAGCTCACCAACGCCTGGCCGAAGAGCCTCGAGATCGGCACGATGAAGGCCGGTGACACCTCGGTGATGACCGAGAAGCTGGTCGTCACCTGCGAGCGGCTCGAGGTGGAGTGATGCGCCGCACCACGTCCCCGACCCTCGACCCCGGTACTACGGGCGCAAGCGCCGCCGGGGTGGCGGGAGCTGCCGCGGCTCCGGCCGAGACCTTGCGGACCGAGTTTCCGTTCGTGTTGCCGCGGGGGTATGTGGACTCGGCGGGCGTGGTGCACCGCGACGGCGTGATGCGGCTGGCGACGGCGCGCGACGAGCTGGTGCCGTTGCGGGACGACCGGGTGCGCGAGAACCCGGCGTACCTGACGGTCGTTCTGCTCGGTCGCGTCGTCACCCGGCTCGGTAGCCATACCGATATCCATGCCGGTGTGATCGAGGACCTGTTCGCGGCGGATCTCGCCTTCTTGCAGGACTTGTATCGCCGGGTGAACCAAGAGGGACATACCCGCGCGGGGGTGAACTGCCCGGAGTGCGGGCACGCGTTCGCGATCGACCTGGCCGGTGGTCGCCTGGGGGAATCGTGACGTACGCGGCCGAGCAGCTGTACTCCGAGGTCGCGTACGTCGCCTACCACTTCCACTGGTCCCGCGAGGAGATCCTCGACCTCGAACACCCCGAACG
>JAVHVB010000126.1:0-3959 GCA_032160775.1 Pseudonocardiales bacterium
GCGCTTCTTCCTCAACTCGGCCCGCGTGACGATCCCGGCCGTGCTGATCACCTTGCTGCTGGCGTCGGCCGCCGCGTTCGTGCTGTCGCGGCTCAACTTCCGTTTCAACATCGCGTTGCTCATCATCTTCACCGCGGGCAACCTGCTCCCGCAGCAGGTGCTGATAACGCCGCTCTATCGGCTCTTCCTCGCCATTCACCTGCCGCACTTCATGAGCAGTAGCGGCCTGCTCTACAACTCCTACGCCGGCCTCATCGTCGTCAACGTCTCCTTCCAGCTCGGCTTCTGTGTGTTCGTCCTGAGCAACTACATGAAGACGATCCCGACCGACATCGACGAGGCGGCGATCGTCGACGGCGCGAGCGTGTGGACGAGATATTGGCGACTCACCATGCCGCTGTGCCGTCCCGCGATGGCCGCCCTCGCGACGCTGTTGACGACCTGGATCTACAACGACTTCTTCTGGGCGATCACGCTGATCTCGACCGGCGACAAGCGTCCGATCACGTCGGCGCTGGCCAACCTGCAGGGGCAGTTCGTGACCAATCAGAACATGATCTCGGCCGCCGCGCTCATGGCGGCGATACCGACTGTGCTGGTCTATGTCGCGCTGCAGAAGCAGTTCATCTCGGGTCTGACGCTCGGCTCGACGAAGGGGTGACCGATCACGCAGCGGCTGCGTCGCGCAGTCGCTGTGCTGCGTCCTCGGGAGATATGTCGTTGATCCAGACGGCGGCGCCGGACTCCGAGCCGGCGAGGTACTTCAACTTGCCCGGCGCGCGGCGGATCGTGAAGATCTCGGCGGCGACGTGCCAGACATCGCGGGTGCGGCGCACCGGTGCCTGCTGCCACCCGGCGATGTAGGGCGCCGGCGTGTCAAACAGGCCGTCGAAGGCCCGCAGCACGGCGGGGTAGATCCGAGCCAGGTCGTCACGCTCGCCGTCGTCGAGGGCGGGCAGGTCGGGGACGTGCCGCCGGGGTACGAGGCGGACCTCGTACGGCCAGCGGGCCGCGAACGGGACGTAGGCGACCCAGTGCTCCGACGCCGTTACCACCCGCGATCCGTCCGCGCACTCCGCCGCCACCAGGTCGCACTGCAGGCAGGTGCCGGCGCGCTGCAGATGGTGCTCGAGCGATTCACCGGCCTTGTAGAAGCGCGGCGGGACGAAGGGGTATCCGTAGATCTGCCCGTGCGGATGGCTCAGCGTCACCCCGATCTCCTCGCCCCGGTTCTCGAAGCAGAAGACGTAGTCGATCGAGTCGTACGCCGATAGCGCGGTCGTCCGGGTGGCCCAGGCGTCGATCACCGTGCGGACATGCGCGGGGGGAAGGCGGGAGAAGGGCATGTCGTGATCGCTGGTGAAGGCAACCACCTCGGCCCGGCCCGCGCCGGCCGCAGAGCGGAACGGCGGCTCCTCGACCAGCGGCACCAGCCCGGCGGAGTTGAGCGAGTACGACGGGAAGCGATTCTCGAACACCACCACCTCGTAGTCGTCGGCCGGGATCTCGGTGTGCCGCCCGTCGCGTGAGGCGCACAGCGGGCACAGGTCCGGCGGTGGCTTGTAGGTCCGCTGCTGCCGGTGGCTGGCGACGGTCGCGTAGTCGCGGAACAGCGGGTCCCAGCGGATCTGGGACGTCGTGAGCGCCGGGGGCAGATCGGTGCGCAGATCCGGGGCGGACCGGTCGTGGCCGGCCTTCTGGTCGTAGTAGATGATCTCCCGGCCGTCGGCCAGGTGCGTGGTGAAGCTGACGGTCACTCGTCCACCGCCACGGTGATGACGTGCTCGACGGAGTCGGCCAGCACCGCCCGTGCCTCCTCGGGCAGCGCGTCGTCGGTGATGACGACCGCGGCGATATCCAGCGGCCCGATGTCGGCGAGCCCGACGACTCCCCATTTGGACGAGTCGGCGAGGACGACCACCTCGCGCGCGCTGTCGACGAGCACCCGGTTGGTGGTGGCCTCCGCCAGGTTGGGCGTTGTGTAGCCGGCACGGCTGTCCATGCCGTGCACGCCGAGGAACAGTTGGTCGACGTGCATGCTCGCGATCGTCCGGTCGGCGACCGGCCCGACGAGGGCGGCGCTCGGGGTCCGGACCCCGCCGGTGAGGATGACTGTCACCTGGTTGGGGGTATGCAGGCTGGTGATCACGTCGGCGACGGTCGTCGAGTTGGTGACCACGGTCAGCCCGGCGATCGAGGCTATGTAACGTGCCATCGCCCAGGTCGTCGTTCCGGCCGAGAGCGCAATCGCTGCACCCGGCTGGATCAGTCCCGCCGCGTGCTCGGCGATGGCCTGCTTCGCGGGCTGGGCCAGCTGGCTCTTGGCCGCGAATCCCGGCTCGAACGCGACCTGGCCGGCGAGGACGGCGCCACCGTGCACCTTGCGGGCGACGCCCTCGCCCGCGAGCTGCTCGAGATCGCGGCGGATCGTCATGTCGGACACACCGAGAAGGTCGGTCAGGTCGGCGACCCGCACGGCGCCGCTACGGCGCAGTTCGGTGAGAATCCGCTCTTGACGTTGATGGGCGAGCACCGGCTTCTCCTTGCAAGTCGCAACGAGTTCCCACAGATTCAAACATGATATAACACAGTTGAGCAGTGCAGCGGACGAGAAGGATCTCTGTGACCGTTCGATGGCGAGCGCCGGGCCGGGTAAATCTGATCGGCGAGCACACCGACTACAACGACGGGTTCGTGCTGCCGTTCGCGCTCGAGGTCGGCTGTACGGCGACCGTTGAACACCGCTCCGACGCGACCGTCGACGTCCGCTCGGCCCAACGTCCGGATGGTTTCTCCGTCGCAATCGGCGACCTCGAGCCCGGAGTCGAAGGGTGGATGGGCTACGTCCTCGGCGTGCTGTGGGCGCTGCGCCGTCGCGGACACGAGGTGCCCGGCCTGTCGATCGCGCTCGACAGCGACGTCCCGGTCGGTGCGGGGTTGTCGTCCTCGGCGGCGGTGGTCTGCTCGGTCGCCACCGCCGTCGACGACCTGCTCGACCTGCACCTGTCCGCTGACGAGCTGCTGGCCGTGACGCGAAGTGCGGAGAACGACTTCGTCGGCGCGCCCACCGGCGGGATGGACCAGCTCGCGGCGTTGCGGTGCCGCCAGGGCCACGCCCTGTTCTGCGACATGCGCTCGCTGGCGACCGAGCAGGTGCCGTTCGCCCTCGGGGAGCTGACGATCCTGGTGGCCGACACTCGGGCCGAGCACAGCCACGCCGGCGGCGAGTACCGGCGGCGGCGCGAGGGCTGCGAGGAGGCCGCCCGGCAGCTCGGCGTGCCGGCCCTGCGCGACATCGGCCCGGACGACCTGCCAGCGGCGCTGGCCCGGCTCGACGGCGACGAGCTGCGGCGGTACACGCGCCACGTCGTCACTGAGAACGACCGCGTGCTGCAGACGGTCGAAGTGCTGCGCGCCGGCGACCTCGCCGCGCTCGGTCCGCTGCTCACCGCCTCGCACGCGTCGATGCGCGACGACTTCCGGATCACCGCCCCTGAGGTCGACCTCGCCGCCGACACACTTCTGGCGGCGGGTGCGCAGGGCGCCCGGATGACCGGCGGCGGATTCGGCGGTTGCGTGATCGGCCTGCTGCCGCGGGACGGGGTCGATGCTGCGGCGGCGGCGGTGCACCTGGCCTTCGCCGACCACGACTTCACCGAGCCGGCGACGTTCACCGTAGCGCCCAGCCGGGGCGCGTACTGGCGCGAGCCGTGATCTTTCCAGCCGGCGGGAGTGGGACCCGTCTCGTCCTCGACGTGGCGACGAATCCGTCGCGGCTGCCGGTCGTACGGTGGCTCGGGTTGCTGGACGGCGTCGGCGAGGGGCCGGAGTCAGTGCTCGGTGCCGAACGTGGCGTGCCGTTGCTGCTTGAGCACTCCCGCGGCAGCTTCGCCCGGCCCGGGTTACGCGGGCACCGTTTGGCGTCGGCGGCCGCAGCCGCGCCGCCCCCCGGGCCGCCC
>JAVHVB010000127.1:0-2986 GCA_032160775.1 Pseudonocardiales bacterium
CGCTGCTCCTCCATGGTCTGCCAGTCGCCGTCCTTGAAGTAGGTAGGTCCGGGCGACACCGCGTTGACCCGGATGCCCTGCGGACCGAGCGCGCGAGCCTGGGACGAGACGTGCTGCAGCGCCGCAGCCTTGAGTGCGCCGTAGCCGCCGTTGGTGCGCAGAACGCCGGCCTCGATCGCCGACGTAGTGGCGATGTCGACGATTGCCGCCGAGTCGCTGTTCTCCAGGTGCGGCACCGCCGACTCGATGAAGTAGACGAGACTCATCAGGTCGATGTCGAAGTTGCGCACCCACGAGTCGTGGCCGCGGCCGCTGCTCGCCGAGGCGTTGACCACGACGATGTCCAGCCCGCCGAGGGCCTCGGCGCTCGCGTCGACGAACGCGCGCAGCGCGTCATGGTCGGCCACGTCCACGGCCTGGTGGAACACTTTGGTCGTCGCGCCCAGCTCGGCGGCCGCGACGTCCAGCTTCTCCGCGCCACGCGCGCAGATCGCCAGGCTCGCACCCTCGTCGGCGAGCGCCTGCGCGATCGCGCGACCGATGCCCCGGCTCGCGCCGCTCACGATGGCCTTCTTGCCGGTCAGCCCCAGGTCCATTGCGGATCTCCCTTGTCGTCGAAACTGCAGTTGTCGAAAGTTCGGTGGTTGGAGGTTCGATCGTCGAAGCGTCAGAGGTTGAACGGGTTGACCGCGTCCTGGAGCGACAACACGTGCGCGTAGTCGTTCACCGAGATCACGCCGCGGCGGACGTCCGCCCCGCGAAAGACGCTGATCGAGGTGTGGTGCACCCGGACGGGCAGGTCCTGGTCGGTCTGCACGATCTCGGCGAGGAAGGCGTTGATGACCCCGCTGTGGCAGGTCACCACGACCCGCTGACCGAGGTGGGCGTCGATGATCCCGGCGAGTGCGGTGTTGATGCGCTTGCGGAACGCGACGCGGTCCTCGGTGTAGGGGAAGGCGTCGAAACGCTTCGTCCGGATGTGCTCACGGAAGATCGCGCGCACCTGGTCGCGGCCCAACACGTCGTGGAAGCTGCGGGTCGGATCGAGCCCGACCCACGGGTTGATCTCCTGGAGGTCGTCGACTGCCACCGGCTCGATCCCGTGCGACTTGCCGATCAGCTGGCCGGTCTGGAGGGCGCGACGCAGCGGCGAGCTGTAGATCGCGTCGATCTCCATCGAGGCCAGCCGCTGCGCGACCGCGGCCGACTGCCGCTCGCCGAGTTCGGACAGCGGCGGGTCGATCGTCTCGTTGATCGCCTGCTCGCGGGTCAGGACCTGCTCGCCGTGCCGCACCAGCACGAGTTCGCACAGCCCGGTGAGCGGTGCGAAGGGATTCTCGAGCGCGATGGTCGGTGCGGAAGCGGCGTCGGTCACTCGCAGAGCGTACCGGAAAATCTTGCTAGTTACAGGAGTCTAAGTCAAAATACTAAGCGAGATGTGTCGCACAGCCGCATCCGCCGCTAGCGCTCGGAGGTCTGCAAATGTCCACTGATACCCCTGTTTCATACCGAACCGAGGGTGCAGTCGCCGTCATCTCGCTCAATCGGCCGGAGAAACGGAACGCACAGAATCTTGAACTTCTCTATCAAGTCAACGACGCATTCGACCGAGCCGCGAACGACGACGACATCACCGTCGTCGTGCTCCGCGCGGAGGGCCCGGACTTCTCCAGCGGGCACGACCTGCTCGACCAGGCGGATCTCGCCGACTTCGCGCACGTGACCAACTGGGCCGGCTTCGGCCTGCCCGGCGCGGAAGGCTGGATGTCGCGCGAGCACGAGATCTACCTCGGCCTGTGCATGCGGTGGCGGAACATGCCGAAGCCGACCATCGCGGTCGTGCAAGGCCGCACTATCGCGGCCGGGTTGATGCTGGTCTGGGTGTGCGATCTGGTGATCTGCTCCACCGACGCGCAGTTCCGCGACCCGACCGTGGCCATGGGCGTGAACGGAGTGGAGATGTTCAACCACCCGTGGGAGCTCGGCGTCCGCAAGGCCAAGGAGATGCTGTTCACCGGCGACGCGGTCGACGCCGAGACGGCGCTCCGGCTCGGCATGGTCAACCACGTCGTCCCGGCCGAGGAACTGGACGGGTTCGCCCTGGACCTCGCGAAGCGCATCTCCACCAGGTCCCGGTTCGGGTTGAAGCTCGCGAAGCAGGCGGTCAACCAGATGCAGGACGCCCAGGGCTACTGGACGGCACAGCAGGCGGCGATGTCATTGCAGCAGCTCGGGCACACGCACAACCTGCACATGTTCGGCGACCGGGTCGACCCGTCCGGGTTCCCGAACGTGCTGAAGGGCAAGGATCCGGAGAAACTGAGCAAGGCGCACTGACCGATGTCAGCTCGGCGGCTGCCCGTTGGCGATCAGGTCACCGAGCAGCACGACCTCGGCGGCGAACCGCCGGCGGCCCAGGTTGGCCAGCACCGAGTCCTCGGTCAGCGCCGACATGGCCGCCTGCTCCAGCAGCACGACCAGTGCGGTGGCGGCCACGGTGGCGTCCGCGCGCGACCTGCCCTTCGACCGCTTCCGGATCTCCGCGGCGAGCGCGTCGACGACGTCCAGCCGGCTCTCTCGGCGCAACGCCTCGACCGACTCGTTCAGCCCCGGCGAGGTGACGAACCAGACGAGCGCGGCGGCGCGGTGCGCCTCCAGCCAGGTCAGCAGGTCGGCGATCACCGCGCCGAGCGAGCCGCCCGACCCGTTCGCGGCTTCGAGCAGGTCGGTCAGCTCGCTCTGCATTCCCTCGGCGAACTCACGCAGCCCCTCGAGGAGCAGATCCTCCTTGGACGGGTAGTGGTAGTACACGGCGGCCGAGGTCATGTTCGCCTCTTCGGCGATGTCGGCGACCGTGACATCCTCGATGCGGCGCACCGCGTAGAGGTGCATCGCGGCCTCGACGACCGCGGCGCGCCGGGAGGGCCGGTGCGCCGGTCGCTTCTGAGTGACTGGCACTCATAGATTATGGCATGCGACTACATCG
>JAVHVB010000128.1:0-21263 GCA_032160775.1 Pseudonocardiales bacterium
CGCCGGCGGACGGGCCCGGTGCCGCGTGACGGGCGGCTCGTTTGCCGGAAGGCTGGGCGGTTAGGGGAGAGCTGAGCACTTCGAGGAGGGACACCCCATGGCCATCGCCACCATCAACCCCGCCACCGGCGAGACGCTGAAGACCTACGAGCCGCTGTCCGACGAGGCGCTGGAGGACAAGATCGCCCGCGCCTCGGCGGCCTGGCGCAGCTACCGGCTGACCCCGGCGGAGGACCGCGTCCGCTGGCTGCGGGCCGCGGCCGACGTCCTGGACGGCGACGCGGACACCGTCGCCGAGCTCATGACCACCGAGATGGGCAAGACCCTCGCCTCGGCGAAGGCCGAGGTGGCCAAGTGCGCGACGGCGCTGCGCTTCTACGCCGAGCACGGCGCGCAGTTCCTGGCGGACGAGCCGACCGACGCGGAGTCGGTGGGCGCGACGCAGGCCTACGCGCGCTACCTGCCGATCGGCGTCGTCCTGGCGATCATGCCGTGGAACTTCCCGCTCTGGCAGGCGATGCGGTTCGCCGCACCGGCGCTGATGGCCGGCAACGTCGGGCTGCTCAAGCACGCGAGCAACGTGCCGCAGACGGCGCTCTACATGGAGGAGCTGTTCGGCAAGGCAGGTTTCCCGGCCGACGTGTTCCAGACGCTGCTGATCGGCTCCTCGGACGTGGAGAAGGTGCTGCGCGACGGCCGCGTCGCCGCGGCCACGCTCACCGGCAGCGGCCCGGCCGGGCAGTCGGTGGCGGCGATCGCCGGCGACGTGCTGAAGAAGACCGTGCTGGAACTGGGCGGCAGCGACCCGTTCGTGGTGATGCCCTCGGCCGATCTGGACAAGGCCGCCGAGGTGGCGGTCACCGCACGCTGCCAGAACAACGGCCAGAGCTGCATCGCGGCGAAGCGGTTCATCGTGCACGAGGATGTCGCGGACGAGTTCGAGCGGCTGTTCGCCGAGAAGCTCGCCGCCCTGCCCGTCGGCGACCCGATGGACGAGAAGACGAAAGTCGGCCCGCTCGCCACCGAGCAGGGCCGCGAGGACGTCGAGGAACTCGTCCAGGACGCCGTGGACAAGGGCGCTCGGGTCGTCACCGGCGGGCAGCGGCCCGACGGGCCGGGCTGGTTCTACCCGCCCACGCTGGTTGCCGACCTCACCCCGCAGATGCGGATGTTCCGCGAAGAGGTGTTCGGGCCCGTCGCCGGGCTGTTCCGCGTCGCTGATCTCGACGCGGCGATCGAGCTTGCCAACGACAGCGAGTTCGGGCTCGGCTCGAACATCTGGACCGACGACCCAGCCGAGCAGCAGCGATTCATCGCGGACGTCGAGGCCGGCATGGTGGCCGTCAACGGGATGACGACGAGCTATCCGGAGCTGCCGTTCGGCGGGGTGAAGACCAGCGGCTACGGACGGGAGCTGACCGAACTCGGCATGCGCGAGTTCATGAACGTCAAGTCCGTCTGGGTCGGCGCGAATTCTCGCTAGTCGGGACGTCGTGTGGAGAGCGCGCCACTGACCGGGCGGCCGGATTGCGCAGCAGGCGCGCGTTGCGGCGCTGATCTCGCATCGTCGTCTGGATGTCGCCCATCCCGCGGTTGACGTGCCCGTTCGCGCGATCGCGCCGGTCCGCCCACCTCATGACGACCACGAGCACGACGATGACGCTGACGATGACGATGCCGACGATCACCGGGCCAGTATGCCCGGGCGGCGCGGATCGCATTGCGGATCACGGCTCCGGGCCCGCGATACGCGCCATGACCGGCTCACACCGTGATCAGCACGATCGAGCCCGCCGCGAGCGCGAGCCCCCACCGCTGGACGGTGCTGGTGTGCTCCTTGAGCAGCCAGACCGCCAGGATCACGGTGGTTGCCGGGTAGAGCGAGGTCAGCACGCTCGCGAGCGACAGCAGGCCGTGCCGCGAGGCGAGCAGGAAGCACATGTTCGCCAGCGCGTCGCAGGCGCCGGCGACGATGACGACCCACAGCATCCGGCCGCGCACCACTTGGAACGCGCCACGGGCGAAGGCCAGCGGCACGATGAGCGCTGCCGAGGCGAACCGCGAGATCACGAGCGGCCACAGCCCGGAGTCGTCGCCGGCCCGGGCGAGGAAGACGAAGTACATGCCGAAGCCGAGGCCCGAGACGAGGGCGAGCGCGAGGGTGCGAACCGCGATCCGGCCGGCCGGGTGCGTCTCGGTCGTCCGGCTGACCAGGACGACGGCGCCGAGGCCGAGCAGGATGCCGAACCAGGCCGTGATGTGCGGGCGCTCGCCGATCCCGACACCGACGACCACCGGCACGATCGCCGCCAGCACCGCGGTGACGGGGGAGACCACGTTGATCGGCGCGACGGTCATCAGGCTGTACATCAACACGACCCCGAGCAGGCCGGCGGCGCCGCCGGTGATCCCGTACCAGGTGGCGCGCGCATCGTTGTGCCCGCCGAAGAACGGCAGCATCGCGGCCATCAGCACCGCACCGACCGGGTAGCTCAGCAGCAGGACCGTGATCGCAGTGTGCTTGCGCGAGGCGATGCCACCGGCGAAATCACCGACGCCGTAGAGGATCGCGGCCGCGAGGCCGAGCACGACGGTGAACACGCCCCACCGTATCGGGGCGCGCGAACAGACTTGGCGTCGTTCCGGCCAGTGGGTTTCGCTAACGAACTGACTGCTCTAGCCTGATGTCATATGAGTCCCGCCGTCGACGGAGGCAGATCCGGTTGAGCAGTTCCATCGAGCAGTCGCCGGAAGCCGGGTGGCGGCCGAGCGCGTGCATCCTCTGCGAGTGCAACTGCGGAGTCGAGATCCTGGTCGGGGCGGATGGGCACTCGTTCGACAAGATCCGCGGCGACAAGCGTCATCCCGCGTCGCAGGGCTACACCTGCAACAAGGCGCTGCAGCTGAACTCCTACCAGAACGGGCGGATGGACCGGGTGACGCAGCCGCTGCGGCGCACCGCCGACGGCAGCTTCGAGGCGGTCGACTGGGACACCGCGATCAATGAGATCGCGGCCCGCCTCGGCGCGATCCGCGACGAGCACGGCGGCGAGACGATCTTCTACTACGGCGGCGGCGGGCAGGGCAATCACCTGGGCGGGGCGTACGCGCCGGCCACGATGGCCGCCTTCGGCGGGCGCTTCCGGTCCAGCGCACTGGCGCAGGAGAAGACGGGCGAGTTCTGGGTCAACGCGCGGCTGATCGGGTTGCCCAACCGCGCCGACGTCGAACACTGCGAGGTAGCCGTGTTCGTCGGCAAGAATCCGTACCAGTCCCACGGCTTCCCGCGGGCGCGGGCCGTGCTCAAGGAGATCGGGAAGGACCCGGCCCGGTCGATGATCGTCATCGACCCGGTGCGCACCGAGACGGCCGAGCTTGCCGACTTCCACCTGCAGCTGCGTCCGGGCACCGACATCTACGTCGTCACCGCACTGGCCGCCGTGGTCGTGCAGGAAGACCTGCTGGCGCACGAATGGCTTGCCGAGCACGCCGACGCCGCCGGCCTCGCGAGCGTCGTCGGGGTCCTGGCGCAGGTGCCCGTCGACGACTACTGCGCGATCGCCGAACTCGACCCGGCCCTGGTCCGCGCGGCCGCCCGCCGCATCGCCGGCGCCGGGTCCGTCGCGGTGCTCGAGGACCTCGGCGTGCAGATGAACAAGGACTCGACGCTCGTCAGCTACGTCGAGAAGTTGATTTGGCTGCTAACCGGGAACCTCGGCAAGCGCGGCGCCCAGTACGTGTTCTCCAGCATGTCCGCGATCGGCCGCGACCGGGGACACCCCGCCGGCGAGGGCCCGCGCAGTCCGGTCGCCGGCGCGCCGATCATCGGCGGGCTCGTGCCGTGCAACGTCATCCCGGACGAGATCCTCACCGAGCATCCGAACCGGTACCGCGCGATGGTCGTCGAGAGCGCGAACCCGGCGCACTCGCTGGCCGACTCGCAGCGCATGCGACAGGCGCTCGAGGCGCTGGACCTGGTCGTGGTCATCGACGTCGCGATGACCGAGACGGCGCGGCTCGCCGACTACGTGCTGCCCGCACCGACCCAGTTCGAGAAGTTCGAGGCGACGTTCTTCAACTTCGACTTCCCGCGCAACATCTTCCACCTGCGGCACCCCGTGCTCGACCCGCCGTCCGGCGTCCTGCCCGAGCCGGAGATCCACGCTCGCCTGGTCGAGGCAGCCGGTGCGCTGACCGAGGACGACTACGCACCGTTGCGCGCTGCCGCGGCGGCGGGTCCGCAAGCGTTCGCCGAGGCGTTCTTCGCAGTGCTCGGCGACCCGCGGGTGCGCCGTCTCGCGCCGGTGCTGCTCTACCGCACGCTCGGGCCGACCCTGCCTGACGGCGCCGCAGCGGCCGCCGTCCTCTGGGCTGCCGCACACACCTGCGCCGGTGCCAATCCGGACGGGGTCCGGCGCGCCGGGTTCGGGGAAGGGCTCGAAGCGGGGGAGCGGCTGTTCCGCGCGATCCTGGCCGGCCGGTCCGGTGTCGTGATCACCGACGACACCGACGACGAGACGTGGCGCCGGCTGGCCGGTCGACCGATCCAGCTCGACCTGCCGGAACTGCTCGCCGAGGTCGCCCGGCTGGTGCAGCGGCCCCGACCCGAGGTGGATCCGGAATGGCCGTACGTGCTGTCGGCGGGGGAGCGGCGCGCGTTCACCGCGAACACGATCATCCGGGACGCCCGGTGGCGCAAGCGCGATGCCGGAGGCGCCCTGCGGATGAGCGAGGTGGACGCTGCGCGACTCGGCGTCGGGATGGGCGACGTCGTGCGACTGTCCACGCGGCGCGGCGCCGTCGAGGTGACCGTGGAGCCCACACCCCGGATGCGGGCGGGGCACGTGTCCCTGCCCAACGGCATGGGGCTGTCGGTTCGCGACGACGCGGGCGAGTTGCAGTCCGTCGGTATCGCGCCGAACGCCCTGACTTCCGGCGAGGACCGTGACGAGTGGGCGGGCACGCCGCGGCACAAGCACGTCCTGGCCAGGATCGACGTCCTGTGAAGCGCACGAGGTTCGCCAACTGGCCCTGCTCGATCGCCCGGACGGTCGACCTGCTCGGCGACTGGTGGACGCCGCTCGTCCTGCGCGAGGCGTTCTACGGGACCACCCGCTTCGACGACTTCGAGCGGGTGCTGGGGATCGGCCGCAACGTGCTGACCCAACGGCTGGCCCGGCTTGTCGCCGCCGGCATCCTCGAGCGGGTCGCCTACCAGCAGAACCCGCCGCGCTACGACTACCTGCTCACCGAGATGGGCCGCGACTTCTTCCCGGTGCTCGCGGCGATGATGCGCTGGGGCGACCGGTGGCTGAGCCCCGCTGACGGCCCGCCCGTGGTGCTGCAGCACGAGACCTGCCGGCACGACATGCAGGCCGAGGTCGTCTGCGGCCACTGCGGGGAGCCGCTGCACGCCGATGACGTGCGGCCGCGCCTCGGCCCGGGCTACCCGGTCCGGCACCGGGCCGCCGCCCTCGGGACGGGCCGGTTCGGCCCCGGCTGAACCGTGCCCGTCGCGGCCTCGTGCTAAGGGCTGTGACCGCAGAGCCAGGGGTGCGGGTGGGCATCGTGCCCTCCAGCGCGCGCCGCGACGGACGCGGCCGGGTGGCCGGACTGGACGGTGTCCGCGGCCTGGCCGCGCTGTTCGTCGTGGTCAACCACGTCTATCTGCGCGCCTTCCCCGGCTATCCGGCCACGCACGCGCCGCTCTGGGCCGGCTGGTTCATCTACGGGCGGTTCGCCGTCGTGGTCTTCATCGTGCTGTCCGGGTTCTCGCTGGCGATCGCGCCGGCCCGGGCAGGGTGGCGGCTCGGCGGGACGGCGGAATTCGCCCGCCGCCGTGCCTGGCGGATCCTGCCGCCGTACTGGGCGGCACTCGTGTTCAGCCTGCTGATGACCTGGTTCGTCGTCGCCCAACCCGGGTGGCCGGAGCCGACCGCGAAATCCGTCCTGGTGAATGGCATGTTGGTGCAGGACATCGTCGCCGCGCCCAGCCCGAACCGCGCGTTCTGGACGATCGCGATCGAGGCGCAGCTCTACGTCGTCCTGCCGTTGCTGATCCTGGCGATGCGCCGGATCAACGCTGCGGCCATGCTCGGCGCGGTGCTGGTGCCGGTGCTCACCCTCGGCGTCCTCGGGGCCACGCACGTCGGTGACGCTGCCGAACTGGTCGACCAGTACACGCCGGACCTCGCGGTGCTGTTCGCGATCGGCGTCGCCGCGGCCGCCGTCGTCAACGCAGGCGAGCGGCACCGCGCCCGGCCGTGGCACTGGTACGCGCTCGCGCTCGCCGTCCCGGTGTTCGCGGTCATCGGCTCACTGGGCTCGACCTGGACCATCGCGCACTACTTCTGGGTGGATCTGGCGCTCGGTCCGGCCGTCGGCTGCCTGTTGATGGCCGTCGCAACGCGCAGCCCCCGGCCGCTGGTCCGGCTGCTCGACACGCGGCCACTGCGTCGGCTCGGCTCGTTCTCCTACAGCCTGTACCTCACCCACGCGCCGATCGTCATCGCCGTCTACTACGGGTTGGTGGCCGGCCACGTCGCCGCTGGGACGCCGACGTTCCTGGTGCTGTGCCTGACCGTCATCCCGCTGACGATCGCGTTCGCGCGGCTGTTCGCCGAGGTGTTCGAACTGCCGTTCCAGCGCCGAAGGACGCGGCCGGAGAGTAGCCTTTCGCCAGCGGTCAGCCGGGCCGCGGCCACGGGGGGTCAGCAGCAATGGTGCGTCGAGTCGTCATCCTCTTGACCCTGCTTGCCGGCAGCGGCATGACTGCCGTGGCGGTGAGCGGGCCCGCGAGCGCCACGTCGTTCGCGTCGTCCAACATCACCTCGCCGATCGACGGCAAGCACTACCTGATCACCGATGCGCACCCCGCGGCGAACGTCGTGGTGCATGGGACGGTCAGCCCGCCGACGGTCGGGGCCACCGTCGACATTCGTTGCTACGGCCCGAAGGGTGAGTGGCAGAGCGTTCCGGGTCCCGCGTCGGGAATTCCGCTCGACGTGACCGGCACGTCGTTCGCGGTGTCGATGCCCACCAACATCCCGTACGGAACGTGCCGGCTGCGAGCCGTCCCGCACGGCTGGTCGGCGGCCAGCCCCATCGCGTCCTACACCGGGCCGCGGCTCACCACGGAATGGACGACCACGGACCGGATCGCCTCGGGGCCGAACGCCGGGAAGGTGTTCGACTATTACGTCGAGTTCGTCGGGGCGCACGCGATGAACGACTTCAGCTCGATCAACCGGGGCGGGTTCTGGGACTCGCGGGTGCAGTACGCGAACGGGACCTCGAGCAACTACCTCTGGTACGGCAACGCGCGTCTTCGCGCCGAACCTGACAACAGCCGGTCGCCCTTGCAGGTCGACGGACGCAACGCATTCGCCTCGGACGCCGCCGACAATCTCTTCGTCGGGTCGGAGAACAACCCGGGATTTCCGAAGCTGACGTTCAGCGCAACCCGGCAGGCCGGGATCGCCACCATTCACGAGACCGTCGGCATCGTCCGGTGCCCGGCCGACACGTTCCCGGCGACGGCGGTGACCTGCCCGCGGTTCCGGTCGACGGGCATCCGGCTGGAGCGCACGATCGTCATCACCGACGGCGGCCTGCAAGTACGCGTCAGCGACGTCTGGCGCAGCACCGACCACAAGCCGCACGCCGTGTCCGCGGACTACGAGCAGTCCGTCGAAGGCTACGACCGGCCCACCGGCTCGACCGTCGAGGTGCAGGTCGGCGTGAAGCAGCCGTGGCTGAGCAATGCGTACGCGGCGTTCATCAGTGACACGGTGTACCCCGGCCCGGCGCACGGGCCGGCGAGCATCTTCGTCCGGGACAACACCCTCGCCTCCGACGGCGACCGGGACTTCGCGCGCGGCGCGATCTCCTTCGACCTGGCGCCCAAGGTGGTGCACCGCACCGAGAACCGGGTGTTCTTCACCCGCCCCGCGGCGATCAAGGTGCCGGCCGGTGGGTCACGCCTGGTCCGCCAGTTCTACGTCGTGGGCACGTCGCAGGCAACGGTGAACGCCAAGGCGGCGGCGAACGAGGAGCGCATCAACCCCTACCGGCCGGACGCGCTCATCCGGAAGGGCGCGGGCGGCTTCGTCGGCAACCGCGTCTACAACGATGACGGCGCACACCAGACGTCGAGCCTGATCCGGTCACGGGGCTCGTCGGCGACGTTCCTGATCAAGGTGCAGAACCACGGCACGACGACCGACGGCCTCACCGTGGCCGGGCCGGGCGCGGCCGGCGGGTTCGGCGTCAAGTACCTCGCCGGCGCGACCGGGACGCGGGACATCACCACCGCGGTCGTCAACGGCACGTACCGGCTGACGAAGCTCGCGCCCGGCGCGCAGCGATTGCTGCGGCTCGTGGTCACGGTGCAGGGCAACGCCGGCATCGCGGCCACCCACTCGTGGCTCGTCCGCGCGACATCGACGACCGACGGCGCCCGCAGGGACGCCGTGCAGGCAAAGGTGTCCGTCGTCGCCCGGTGACCCGGTTTGCACCCGTACGTGGGGCTATCGCTGACAGCTAGCGCCGGTTGTGGGTGCAAACGGGCGTGCGGGCCGGTCGGACTACTTGACGAGCGTCATCTGCTGCACGTCGAGGTAGCCGGTGCGGAAACCCGCCTCGGAATAGGCGAGGTAGAACGACCACATCCGCCGAAACGTCTCGTCGAAACCGAGCGCGTCGACGTCGGCGGCTCGCTCCTCGAACCGCACCCGCCAGCGGTGCAGTGTCTGCGCGTAGTGCCGGTTGAAGCTGTACCGGTCGGCGATGGTGAGCGAGGTGTGGGCCGCGAGCGTCCGCTCGATCGCCTCCACCGATGCGCACTGACCGCCGGGGAAGATGTACTTGCGGATCCAGGTGTAGGTGTCCTGCGTGGCGGTGACCGTCGCGTCGTCCTGCAGGATCGCCTGCAGCCCGACCCGGCCGCCCGGCGCGAGCACCCGGTCGATCGTGCCGAAGTACTCGTCCCAGTGATTCGCACCCACGGCCTCGATCATCTCGACGCTGACGACCGCGTCGTACTGGCCGGCCGCCTCGCGGTAGTCGAGCAGTTGGACGTCGACGCGGTCGGCGAGCCCAGCGGCAGCGATGCGCTCGTTCGCCAGGGCGGCCTGCTCGGTCGAGATCGTGAGCGTGGTGACGTTCGCACCACGCGCTGCTGCGCGCAGCGCGAGTTCGCCCCAGCCGGTACCGATCTCGAGCAGCCGGGTCCCGTCGGCGACGCCTGCGGCGTCGAGCAGCCGGTCGATCTTGCGGCGCTGGCCTTCGGCCAGCGAATCGGTCGAGTTCGCCGGGTCCCCGGAGAACAGCGCGCACGAGTAGGTCATCGTCTCGTCGAGGAACAGCCGGAACAGCTCGTTCGACAGGTCGTAGTGCCGGTGGATGTTCTGCCGGGCGCCCTCGATGGTGTTGTCGTGGTGGCCGGGCTGCCGGCTCAGCACCGCATGCCGCAGCCGCTGCAACGACAAGGGGATCAGCCCGCGCAGGTTGCCGGCGAACGCGGCGAGTACGCCCGGCAAGTCGTCGGTGACCCAGTCGGCGGCCATGTATGCCTCGCCGAAGCCGATCGTCCCGCTGTCGCCGAGCCGGGCGAAGAACGCCTGCGGCCGGACGATGCGCATCACCGGATCGCCGGCCGCGCCCGCGCCGTACTGCTTGCCACCGCTCTCGACCACCCGGAGCGGGATGCGGCGCACGGCCCGGCGAAAGATCTGTTGCGCGATGCCGGCGCGCGCCGGGCGGTGCGGGACGATCGCGATGTCCGGCCAGCGGGCTGCGTCGACGGCGGCGCGGAGCGGCGTGGCCGACGGGCGCTGCGTGGTGGTCATCCTCAACTCCTGTCCGAGCCGGCGTGCACTCAAATCACACGACGAGCGAGGTATCTCCCGCAAGTACCTTCGCAATAACGTTCGCGCCCGCCGCCGTGTCGGATTCCTCCGGTGCCACACCACACAGCGTCGCGAGCACGTACGTCGAGGCCAGCGAATGCCAGAGCCCGGCCCGGTGCACCATCGCGTGCCGCTCGCCGGCGACGTTCACGTAGGCCGCCGATGCCGCCACCGCCGCGGCCCGCCGGGTCCAGGCCGCCGAGCCGCGCGGGCTGGTCATCCGGTCGCGATCGCCGTGGACGACGAGGACGTGCCGGCCGGCGACCGTCCGCACCGGATCGTCCGGCTCGATCCACGGCGCGAGGCCGACGACCGAACGGACCGACGGTGCGGCTGCGGAGTAGATCGCCGCCCGGCCGCCCATGGAGTGCCCGACGAGCGCGACCGGTACGTCCGGGAACTGCTCGCTGATCCGGTCGAGCGCCCACTGAACATCGGCGACCGGTGAGCGGAGACTGCCGTTCCAGCCGCGGACGAGGTAGCGCAGCCGGGCGACGGCGAGGCCGTGCGCCGCCCCGGCGTGGCGCAGCGCTGCCGCGAACGGTGCCATCCGCAGGACGGTGAGGTTCGTGGCGCGCACCGGCGCGCTGCTCTTGGCTCGCCCGCCGTGCAGCACCAGGGCGACGCCGCGGGCCTCGCCGGCTGGCAGGGCGAGACGGAACGCCGGATCGCCGGTCACGGCGGGCACGTCGTGCTCGCCGGGGGCAGCGTGCCCTTGACCAGGTAGGCGTTGACGTAGTCGTCCACGCAGGAACTGCCTTCCAGGTAGGACGTGTGCCCCTGGCCGTCCCAGCTGAGCAACTCGGCGTTGCCGAGGGTCTTGGTGAGATCCACCGCGCCCTGGTACGGCGTCGCCGGGTCATGCAGGTTGCCGATGACCAGGATCTTGGCGGCCGTGTCGGGCGCGGTCGGCAGCGGCGGCACGGTCCGTTGCGGCTGCCACTGCTGGCAGGTGAACAAGCCGGCGGCGAACGACAGGCCGAACATCGGGTACCTCGTCGCCCACCGCTGCGCCGTCGCGCGGATCGTCGTGTCCGACGGACCGGGCGGCGAGTCGTTGCACGAGATCGTGTTGAACGCGTCGAACAGGTTCGTGTACTGCCCGTGGTAGCGCTGGTAGTAGCGGTCGGCGAGATCGAGCAGGCCCTTGCCCTCGCCGGCCGTCCCGTCGACCAGCGCCTGACCGAGTGTCGGCCACTCCGGCCGGCTGTACAGCGCCTCGGAGACCCCGGTGAGCGCCAGGCTGACCGACACCCGCCGGCTGTCGCCGGTCGCGGGTTGTGGTTGCCGCCGCGCGGCGGCGACGATGTCGTACACCGCCTGCCGCGGTTCGCCGATGCCGCTGCACGGTTCGTGCGTCCGGCACCAGCCAGCGAACTGGTCGAAGGCGTCCTCGAAGCCCTGGAGCTGCTTGGCGGCCGACTCGATCGGCCCGTACAGCGGGTCGACCGCGCCGTCCAGCACCGCGACCCGGACGTTGTGCGGGAACAGGTGCAGGTACTGCGCGCCGAGTTCCGTGCCGTAGGAGAACCCCAGGTAGTTGAGCTTGTCGTCGCCGACCGCCTGCCGGACCTGGTCCATGTCCCGCGCCGTCTGCACGGTGTTGTACTCGGCGAGCGAGTCGCCGTACTTGGCGTTGCACTTGCTCGCGAAGCCCTGGGCGATCGCCTTGGCCGCGGCGAACCCGCCGGCGGTCAGCACATCGGGCGATGCTGCGTCGTACTGGTCCTGCTCGCTGTCACTGAGGCAGTCGACCGGCGCGGACAGGCCGACTCCCCGCGGGTCGAAGCCGACGAGGTCGAAGTGCGCCAGGATCGTCGCCGGCAGCTTCTGCAGCAGGCCGAGTGCGAGCTCGACGCCCGACCCGCCCGGACCGCCCGGATTGACGAGCAGCGACCCGATCGGCGCGGGGTCCGTCGTGTCGTGCACGCGCAGCAGGACCAGCTCGAGCTGGTTGCCCGACGGGTCGGCATAGTCGGTCGGCACTGCGACGGTCGCGCACTCGAAGCGCAGCTGGGCGAGTCGTGCCTGGGGCAGGCCGAGCAGGCTGACGTTGATGCCGGAGCTGCAGTCGTGGAAGTCGGCCGGCTCCGGCGTCGGCGCGGACACGGCCGTCGAGGGCGAACCGGGCGCCGGCCGCGACCCGGACGGTTTGCCAGCGTGCCCCGTGCCGTCGACGACCGATGCGGTGCAGCCGGCCACGAGCGCGAGCAGGCCGATCGCGACCGCGCCGGCACGGACTCGTGAACGCACGCCCATCAGTACCCGGGCGCGCACGCGGTCCAGAACTCGCGGCCGAGGGACGAGAGTGCGACGGACTTGCGGACCAGCTTGACGCTGCCCATCTTGTTGCGCTCGATGGTCGCCCGCGCCTCCTGCACGGCGCCGTCGACCGCGAGCTGGTCGTACTCCTCGCCGAGTTCGTCGATCACCGGGCCGAACTCGACCAGGCCGAACTGCTGGAGGCGGGACAGGTAGGTGGCCACGTTGCGGGCGGGCGAGACGCCGGCCGCCGCGCCGACCAGGGACGCGTTGGCGAACACCGTGCGGGTGGCCGAGCGGCCGACGTGCTTGGCGGCGACGTCCACGACCGCGTAACGCTTGCCCTCGGCAAGTGCGGCGAGCACCCGCGCCTCGTCCGGCACGAGTTGGCTGACGATCGTCCCGAACAGGTACTCCTTGCTGCGCCCGCCCGAGGAGCCCGTGCTGCGGCTGAGCAGCTCGGTCATTGCGGTGCGCAGGGGCGCCGGGTCGCTGTCCGAGTCCTGCACGAGCAGCATCACCCGCTGCTCCTCGGGGCTGGCGGTGCCGAAGTACTGCTGCGGGATCTCGAGCAGCCGGAGCAGTTCGGCCGACGCCGCCTGGCGGAGCCGGTTGGCCTGCTCCTCCACGAGGCTCATCCCGGGGAGCTGACGGGCGATGCGCCAGCTCGAGCGGCCGAGCAACCGGCCCATCCGGGCCGCGGTGACGATGGCGCCGCTCGCGGTGGCGGCGAGCTGGGCCGTCTGATCGCGGCGCGCGAGCGCACCGGCGGCTTGCCTGGCGGCTGTCGAGGACGACCGCGGCCGCGGGCTTGGCCGTGCTGCCACGTCGTCTCCCCGGGTCTGTCGGCGCGTCCGGCACAGGATACTGACCACATGCGCCTGCCCGTGATGCCGCCCGTCGCGCCGATGCTCGCCAAGTCCGTGCCGGCGATTCCGCCGGGCGCCTCGTACGAGCCGAAGTGGGACGGATTCCGCAGCATCATCTTCCGCGACGGCGAGGAGATCGAGATCGGCAGCCGCAACGAGCGGCCGATGACCAGGTACTTCCCGGAGCTGGTCGAAGCCTTGCGGGCCGAGCTGCCCGAGCGCTGCGTGGTCGACGGCGAGATCGTCATCGCCACCGACGAGGGCCTCGACTTCGAGGCGTTGCAGCAGCGCATCCACCCCGCCGCGTCGCGGGTGAACATGCTCGCCGGGCAGACCCCGGCGTCGTTCATCGCCTTCGATCTGCTGGCGCTCGGCGACGACGACCTCACCGGGTTGCCGTTCGCCGAGCGGCGCGCGCTGCTGGTCGAGGCGCTCGGCGGCGCGAACCCGCCGGTGCACGTCACGCCGGCCACCGAGGACATCGAGCTGGCCCAGCGCTGGTTCGAGGAGTTCGAGGGCGCCGGGCTGGACGGCGTCGTCGCGAAGCCGTTGTCGGTGACCTACCAACCGGACAAGCGGGTCATGTTCAAGATCAAGCACGTCCGGACGGCGGACTGCGTGCTCGCCGGATTTCGCTGGCACAAGACCTCGTCCGAGAAGAACCCGCTGATCGGTTCCCTACTGCTCGGGCTCTACCAGGACGGCAAGCTCCAGCACGTCGGCGTGATCGGTGCCTTCTCGGCGGCGCGGCGCGCCGAGCTGGTCGAGGAGCTCGAACCTCTGCTGCTCGGCGAGGGGGACGCACACCCGTGGCAGGAGTGGGCCAGCGCCGAGGCGCATCAGGGCCAGCGACTGCCCGGCGCGGTCAGCCGGTGGAACGCCACGAAGGATCTCTCCTTCGTCCCGCTGCGGCCGGAGCGCGTCATCGAATGCAAGTACGAGCACATGGAGGGCACCCGGTTCCGGCACCTGGCCCACTTCGTCCGCTGGCGCGACGACCGCACGCCCGAGTCGTGCACCTACGAGCAGCTCGAGATGCCGATCAACTTCGAGCTGAACGACATCGTCCCCGGCCTGAGCACCTAGGGGGCGGCGCGGTAGCGGGCGAACAGGGCGCCGTCCTCTTCGAGCAGGCCGGTGAGTTCGAGCCCGCGCGGCTGCGGCCAGCCGGGCAGGCCGGCGACGATCCGGCTCGGACCAGGCCCGACCAGTAGCGGCGTCAGGCTCAGGCACAGCTCGTCCACCACCCCCGCGGCGGCCTGCTCGGCGAAGGCGGTCGGCCCGCCCTCGGCAGCGATGCGGGTGAGGCCGCGCCCCTCGAGCGCAGCGCGGGCGAGGAAAAGGTCGATCGTGTCGTCGCCGCACACGACGACGTCGGCGACCGCAGCCAGCGCTGCCCGCCGGTCGGCCGGTGCAGCCGCACAGGTCAGCACGATCGTGGCCGCGTCCGGCGGCGTGGCGAACAGTCTCGACCTCGGGTCGAGCCGAAGGCTGCGGCTGAGTACCGCCGTCGGCAGCGCGGGCCGCAGCCCGTACTCGCGGCGCACCGCCGCCATCCGCGGCGACGGCGCAATCGATTCGTACCCCTCGGCGAGCACCGTGCCGGAGCCGGCCAGCACCACGTCCGCGAGATCGCGCGTCGCGGTGAACACCTTGTTGTCACCTGGCGTCTGCAGCCCGGCCGAGCGGCCTTTGACCCAGGCGGCGCCGTCCACGGACGCCACGAAGACGGCGCGCCACCCGCCGCGGTCGAGCCAGTCCGTCGCATAGAACTGGTGCACGTCGACGTCGGCTGCGGGAGCGGGAAGCAGGGCACGCATCCGCACACCCTAAGTTGGACTGAACGGGGTTGGACTGAACGGGGTTGGACTGAACGGGGTTGGGCCGATCGGTGAGTTGGACTGATCGGGGGATCGGCCCTGTCGGGGGGTTAGCCCTGGTCGGGATCGGACGGATGAAGACGCAGGAAGGACGGGCATGCCGAAATCGCGCCGCGTCCCGGTTCCGCCAGCCGTCGAGCGGATGCTGGACGGCGCACTGGACAAGGCGCTCACCGTCCAACGCCCGGCCGTGCAGAGCTATCTGGACCGGGTTCGGCGCAAGAACCCGGACATGACCCCGGCCGCTGCGGTCCGCCAGCTCGAGCACCGCTACCTCGCCGCGGTGGTCGGCATCGGCGGTGCCTCCGGGGCGGCTGCCGCGCTGCCGGGTGCCGGCACGGCCGCGACACTCGCATCGGGCGCGGCCGAGGTGACCGCCTTCGTGTCGGCGACCGCGCTCTACGTGCTCGCGCTGGCCGAGCTGCACGGCGTTCCGGTGAGTGATCCGGACGTGCGCCGCGCCCTCGTGGTGTCCGTGCTCGTCGGGGAGGGCGGGATCGCCGCGATCGAGGGCGCGGCCGTTGCGGGGGAGCGGCATTGGGCGCACGTGCTGTCCCGTGCGACGCCCAAGGACAAGATCACGGTGCTCAACGGGTACCTTGCCCGCAAGCTGGTTCGCCGACTCGGCACTCGGCAGGGCGCGCTACTCGTCGGCCGCGCGCTTCCGCTCGGCATCGGTGCGGCAGTCGGCGCCGGCGGGAACGCGGCGCTGGCGCGCGGCGCGATCACGGCGGCGCGCAAGGCGTTCGGCCCGGCGCCGAAGCGGTTCCCGCCGCGGGTGATCGATGTCGGAAGTTGATCAGCACTCGGCCCGCATTGATACGGTTTGTTCAGATACCGAGGATCGGAGGCCGTCGTTGTTCGTAGTCGTTCTGACGGACGAGGGGCAACAGCTGGTCGGGCCGCGCGCCGTCGGCCCGTTCGAGAACTACGACGCCGCGCAGCAATGCGGACACGCACTGTCGCAGCAGTGGGAGGTGGAGTCCGGCAAGGTTCCGCAGATCAACGTGGTTCGGGTCGAGGAGCCCGACCCCGGCGCTGTCGTCGGTGAGATCCAATAGCGGCTCGATGACCGCGGACAGGCACACCTCAACGGCGCGTCCGCTGGCCGAGCTGTTCGAGCTGCTCGGCCGGCGCTGGACGCTGCGCATCCTCTGGGAGCTGCGCAACCGCACGCTCTCCTTCAACGACCTGCGTCGCGCTGTCGGTGGCATGAGCCAGAGCGTGCTCGTGACCCGGCTCACCGACCTGTTCGGCGCGGGCCTCGTCGCCGACGTCCCCGGCGGCTACACGCTCACAGCGCGCGGCGAGTCGCTGGTACGCGAGCTCGGCGCGGTCGAATCCTGGGCGACCGCGCGGTGGGAGAGCGACTAGACCCGGACTATCGCCGCACTCTCCGCGCCGACGACCAGACCGTCCGCTGCCGGCGTGCACTGTCCGGTCGCGAGCACGACGTCGCCACCTCGCACTGGCAACGGTTGCGCATCGGCGGCCAGGTTGACGGCGATCCGGAAGCCGCCGCGGTGCACGACCACCCATTGCGCTGCTTCGTCGTACTCCACCCGGACGTCGGCCAGGTTGCCGGCCGCCAGTTCCGGCTCCTCGGCGCGCAGCGCCAGCAGGCTGCGATACAGCCCGAGCATCTCCGCGTGCGCACCGCCCTGCGGCTCGGCCCAGTCCAGGATGGCCGACTCGTACGCCCGCGGGTCCTGCGGATCGATCATCTGGCTCGTGTCCCAGCCGTGCCCGGCGAACTCGGCGAGCCGGCCCTTGCCGGTCGCCTCGGCCAGCTCCGGCTCCGGGTGCGAGGTGAAGAAGGGCCAGCGGGTGGACGCCGCCCATTCCTCACCCATCCAGAGCATCGGGGTGAACGGCGAGGTCAGCAGCAGCACCGCGCCGATGCGCAGCCTCCCCGGCGTTGTCAGCTCCGGGAGCCGGTCGCCGACCGCCCGGTTGCCCACCTGGTCGTGGTTCTGCAGGCACACGACGAACTGATGGCCGTCGTGCCGCGCCGGATCGATCGGCGCGCCCCAGTCCTTGTGCCGGAAGGTCGAGTACCCGCCGTCGTGGAGGAAGGCGCGGGTGAACGTCTTGGCGAGCACGGGCAGCGAACCGAAGTCGCAGTAGTAGCCCTGCCGCTCACCGGTGAGCAGCGCGTGCAGCGCGTGGTGCACATCGTCGTCCCACTGCGCGTCCAGGCCCCAACCGCCCTCGGCGCGCGGCGTGATCACCTTCGGGTCGTTGAGGTCGGACTCGGCGATGAGCGTCAACGGCCGGCCGAGCTCGGCGGCCAGGGCCCGCACCTCGTCGGCCAGTTGGGCCAGGACGTGAGTGGGGGAGTCGTCCTGGATGGCGTGCACGGCGTCGAGGCGCAATGCGTCGACGTGGTAGTCGCGCAGCCACATGAGCGCGTTGTCGAGCACGTAGCGACGCACCTCCGGCTGCGCGACGTTGATCAGGTCGCCCCACGTGTTGCGCCCGGACCTGAAGTACGGGCCGTAGCGCGGCAGATAGTTCCCGGACGGGCCGAGGTGGTTGTAGACGACGTCGAGGACGACGGCGAGGCCCTTGCCGTGCGCGGCGTCGACGAAGCGCTTGAGCCCGTCCGGCCCGCCGTAGCTCTCGTGGACGGCGTACCAGAGGACGCCGTCGTAACCCCAGTTCCAGACCCCGTTGAAGTCGTTGACCGGCAGCAGCTGCACGTGCGTGACGCCGAGTTGCACGAGGTGGTCGAGCCGCTCGACAGCCGTGTCGAACGTGCCGCCGACGGTGAACGTGCCGATGTGCAGTTCGTAGATCACCGCGCCGGCGAGATCGCGGCCGCGCCAGTCCGCGTCCTGCCAGGCGTACGCGGTGTCGTCATAGGTACGGCTCGGGCCGTGGACGCCCTCCGGCTGTCGCCGCGAGCGCGGGTCGGGGAGTGGCTCATCCTGCTCGTCGAGCAGGAACGCGTAGTCGGTGTCGGCGGGCAGCGCCGGGCCGGTCCACCAGCCGTCGGCGTTCGCCTGCATCGGTTCGTCCGTGCCCCCGGCCCGGATCCGCACGACGGATGCGTTCGGCGCCCACACCTCGATCGCGTCCACGAGGACAACCCTGCCCTACTGCTCGCGCGCCATAACGACCTAGATTCGAGAGGTGGCCAAGAACAAGATCCGCGCTGCACTGCGCGTTCCGGCGGGCCCGGTGGACCTGGCGTCGTACGGCACGGCGGCCGAACCGGTGCGCCGCAGGAAGCGCGATCGCAGCGACGAGATGCGTGCTCTGCAGGAGCGGTTGTACGCGGAGTCCACGGCTGGCGGCCGGCGCAGCGTGCTGCTGGTGCTGCAGGGCATGGACACCGCGGGCAAGGGCGGGGTCACCGAGCACGTGGTCGGTGTGCTCGGGCCGATCGGCGTGCAGTACACCGCGTTCAAGAAGCCGACCGACGAGGAGAAGGCGCACGACTTCCTCTGGCGGGTCCGCAACCGGGTGCCCGGGCCGGGATACCTCGGCGTGTTCGACCGGTCGCACTACGAGGAGGTGCTGGTCACTCGCGTGCACGGCGACGTGTCGGTCGAGGAATGCCGGCACCGGTACGGCGAGATCAACCAGTTCGAGCGCGAACTCGCCGCCGGCGGCACGACAGTCGTGAAGTGCTTCCTGCACATCGGTTACGACACGCAGCGGGAGCGGTTGCTCGCCCGCCTCGACAACCCGGCGAAGCATTGGAAGTTCAACGAGGCGGACATCGACGAACGCCGGCGCTGGACCGATTACCAAACCGCCTACACCGACGCGATCGAGGGGACGAACACGCCGGAGGTGCCCTGGTACATCGTCCCGAGCGATCGCAAGAAGTACCGCAACTGGCTGATCGCCGAACTCGTGCGCGAGGTTCTCACCGAACTCGACCCGCAGTACCCGCAGCCCGACCTCGACGTGCCGGCCCTCAGGGCCCGGCTGGCTCCGCCGAACTGACCCGCAAACGGGAGGACGTCAGCGGACGAGCAGGGCCACTGGGTAGGTGTCGAACACCTCGCCAAGAGCCGCGTCGCGGGGCACGGGGCGGCCGGTGATCACGTCGGTCGCCGGCCCGCCGATGTCGAGCGTCGTGTCGCCCCAGCCGCCGCGGCGCTCGAGCCCGACCGGCAACCGGGTGGCGACGGTGATCGCGCCGCCACGATCGAAGGCCACGGCGTGCGCGGCTGCCGGTCCGTCCGCGAAGAGCGGCGCGTACCCGGTGAACAGATCGGGCCAGTCACGCCGCAGCCGTAGCGCGCGGGAGACCACCCACAGCTTCGCAGCGCCTGTGGCGTCGACCGGTGGGGGGTCGTCGTCGGCGTCCAGCCGGTCGAGCAGCGCGTGCCGGGCGGCGAAGTCGACCGGGCGGCGGTTGTCCGGGTCGACCAGCGAGTCGTCCCACAGCTCGGTGCCCTGGTAGACATCCGGGACGCCGGGCATCGTCAGCTGGACGGCCTTCTGGCAGAGTGAGTTCGACCAGCCGTACGGCGTGATCCGGGTGACGAAGTCGGCGAGTGCGTCGTGCACGCCGGGGTCGTCGTAGGCGCGGTCGACGACCGTGTGCACCGCGCCTTCGAACTCGTCGTCGGGCGCCGTCCAGGTGGTGGACGTCGCCGCTTCGCGCATCGCCTTCTCGACGTAGGCGTGCATGCGTGACCGGTCGATGAAGCCGGCGCCGACGAAGGTCTGCCACAGCAGATACCCGAATGCCTCGTCCGGCAGGGGCGCCGCAGCCATCAGCTGACGGGCCAGCGAGCTCCATTCGTCGGGCAGTTCGGCCAGGACGGCGAGCCGGGCCCGCACATCCTCGCCGCGCTTGGTGTCGTGCGTCGACAGCGTGGTCATGCCACGGGCCAGCCGCTGCTGCCGGGCGGCCATGGCGCGGTGGAAGTCGTCCGGCGCGAGCCCGAACCGGCCCGGGTCGTCGCCGACCTCGTTCAGCGCGACGAACCGGTTGTAGCGGTAGTACGCCGTGTCCTCGACGCCCTTGGCCATCACCGCGCCGGACGTTTGCTGGAATCGGGAGCACAGCTCGTCGGCGGGGTCGGCGAGCCGCGCGGCGATCGCGTCGATCGCGTCGGCGAGCTCCGGACGCGTTGCCCGGGCCCGCTCGATCGCGGTCGCGAGGTCGCCGGCGCCGGTCGGCAGGTAGGACCGGTACACCGGAAACGCGACCAGCAGTTCGGCGATGGCGTCGGCGGCCCGCTCGACGCCCGGGGCGAGCGCGGCCAGCCGGTTCACCTCGGCGCGCAGGATCGTCGAGACGCCGTCCCGCTTGCCCGTCGCGACGTGCTCGGCGTAGGTGAGCGGGTCGCCGGACAGTTCGCGGTAGAGGTGGTCGATCGGCGCCTCGCCGGCCGGGTCGAGGAAGACGCCGGCCACATCGGACAACGCCTCGTAGCCGGTGGTGCCGTCGACCGGCCACTCCTCCGGGAGCTGCTCACCGGGCTCGAGGATCTTCTCCACGATGACCCACGCCGCCGCTCCGGTCAGGCCGCGCAGGCGCGCGAAGTAGCCGAGCGGGTCGGCGAGCCCGTCCGGGTGGTCGATGCGCAGACCGGTGATGCCGTCGTCGCGCAGCCAGCGTCCGATCTGCTCGTGCGTGGCGTCGAAGACCGCGTCGTCCTCGACCCGCAGGCCGGCGAGCGTGGTCACCGCGAAGAACCGGCGGTAATTCTGCTCGGTGTCGGCGCGCCGGTAGTGCACCAGTTCGTAGTGCTGGCGCGCATGCACGTCGGCCGGGCTGTCGCCCGGCTCGGCGGTACCCGGCGCGATCGGGAACCGGTGCTCGAAGTAGCTGAGTTCGGCGGCGTCATCGACGACCCTGAGCTGGTCGTCGGCGAAGTCGTCGCCGAGCACCGGCAGCAGCAACCGGCCGCGGGACCAGTCGATGTCGAACCACCGGGCGTGCGGCGACTCCCGCCCCAGTTTGAGCACGTCCCACCACGCCGGGTTCTGCTTCGCGTCGGCGACGCCGGTGTGGTTCGGCACGATGTCGACGACCACCCCCAGCGCCCGCGATCGGGCGGCCGCGAGCAGGTGGGTCCAGCCGTCGACGCCGCCGCGCTGCGCGTCGACGGTGTCGAACCGCACCACGTCGTAGCCGTGGTCGGAGCCGCGCGCCGAGGGTAGAAGGGGGGAGAGGTACACCGCGCCCACGCCGAGCGTGGCGAGGTAGTCGCATGCGCCGGCGGCCGCGTACAGATCGAAGGACGGCCGGACCTGCAGGCGATAGCTGGCGCTCGGGGGCGCCGTCACCGGACTCGTCACGCAGCCGCCCGCTGCAACACGACGATGGCCAGCGGCCCGACCGACACCGATTCGCCGGCCGCGACGGACGCGCC
>JAVHVB010000129.1:0-2995 GCA_032160775.1 Pseudonocardiales bacterium
AAGGTCCCGCGCAGTTCGAGCGCACCGGCAGTCCACTTCGCCAACCCGTCCGCCGGCGGGGTGCTCGCGAACCGGACGCAGATCCGCGCCGCGGTACCGGCGAACACGCCCGTCCAGGTGTCCTTCGCATACCGGCCGGTCGGCACGTCCGAATGGCAGCTGCTGGGCACCGACGACAACGCGCCGTTCCGGGTCTTCCACGATGTCAGTGGCATGGCGAAGGGCACCCTCGTCGAGTACCGGACGGTGGTCAAGGACAACGCCGGGCACCTGTCCGCGACGTCGACCTACGGTGTCGTCGGGGACGCGCCGAAGCCGGTCGGCGGCGGGGTAGGTGACGTCACCCAGCCGGGTGCGGTGAGCGTGCCGGGCACGACCAACAGCGAGATGGGCTGTGGCGGCGACTGGGATCCCGCCTGCCCACAGGCGCAGCTGAGCCTCGATGCGAACGACAAGATCTGGAAGGGCACCTACCTGCTGCCGGCCGGCACCTACTCGTACAAGGTGGCGATCAACAACGCCTGGGACGAGAACTACGGTGCGGGCGGCGTACCCAACGGCGCGAACATCGACCTCACCTCCGACGGCACGACGCCGATCACCTTTTTCTACGACCACCGCACCCACTTTGTGACGTCCACTGCACAGGGCCCGGTCGTCGTCGCGCCGGGATCGTTCCAGTCGGAGATGGGTTGCGCCGGCGATTGGGACCCGGCGTGCATGCGGTCCTGGCTGCAGGATCCGGACGGCGACGGCACGTACACGCTGTCGACCACGCAGATCCCGCCGGGCGCCTACGAGACGAAGGTTGCGGTCAATCGGACCTGGGACGAGAACTACGGTGCGGGCGGCGTGCCGAACGGCGCGAACATTCCGTTCACCGTTCCAGATGCCGCCGGTGTGATCACGACGTTCAGCTATGACGGCGCCAGTCACGTGTTGACGGTGACGACCGCGACGCCGGGCGCGAAGCCGGACCTGTCCGTCGCCGCGGCGTACTGGCTCGACAACCGCACCATCGCCTACCCGCTGAACCGGTTGCCGTCCGGTGTCGACCCGGCGTGGCTGCGGTTCCGGTTGCATTGGGGACAGCTCGCAGTCGACGCGACGGGACTCGGGGGTCACTCGGTGCCGGTGACGCCGGTTGCAGGGGCGCCGGACGGCTATCTGGCTCTTCGCTTGGCGAACCAGGACGTGGCGCGGCGCTCCTACATTGTCGCCGGCCCGATGGTGGCGATCGGGGTGTACGACGACGCCGACCAGCTCCTCGATGCGACGAGCGTGCAATCGCCCTAGGGTCGCGGCATGGCGATCCGGGTGTGGGACGTGAGGGCAGCGGCGGCCGGGGCGGGTGCCGCGGTCGGCGTCGATGTACTGACCGAACGCGTGATGCCGGCGCGGCGCGCCGACGGCGCTGCGCTCGGCCTGCTCACCGCCGCGGCCATCTACCCCGCCGCCCGGCGGCGCGGGTTCGGCACCGTCGGTGAGAAGGCGGTCCTGCTCGCGGCCGGCGCGCTCGTCGCCGCGGCCGTCGCGCTGCCCGCCCGCAGGATGCAGCTGCTCGGGGCCGGCTGGATCGCACACGCGGGCTTCGACGCCGCCTTCCACCCGCACGACGACTCGCGAATCCCGTCCTGGTATCCGGCCATGTGCGCCGGATACGACGTTGCGCTGGGCGCCCGCCTGCTGAGCTGACCGGCCACCCTCGCACCCTCCTCGCGAGTGGACCACCAGCGCGCGAGTGGGCTGCCGCAGCCGACCACTCGCGCCCTGGATGCCCACTCGCGGGTTCTGCCGCGCGCCGGGCGGGCAACGTCAATACGCTGCGATGCAGGAGGTCGTCCCGGGGGAGAGCGATGTCGACTGTGGCTTTGCCGTCCGGCATCGTCACCTTCCTGTTCACCGACGTCGTCGGTTCGACCCGGCTCTTCCAGGAGCACGGCAACACCTTCGTGGAGTTGCTGCAGCGGGTGCAGGACGCGGTCCGCGGCGCGGTCGAGGAGGCCGGCGGGTACATCGTCCACGCCGAGGGAGATGGCGCCTTCGCCGCCTTCGCCTCGGCGGCCGACGGGGTGCGCGGGGCAGTGGCGGCACAACGCGCCGTCGCCGCGCTGGGGACCGACCCGCTGCTCCGGATCCGCGCGGGCCTGCACACCGGCTACGCGCAACCTTTGCAAGGCGACTATCTCGCCATTCCGGTGCACGTCGCCTCGCGCGTGGAGTCCGCAGCCAGGCCGGATCAGGTGCTGGCGACGGGCGAGACGATCGCAACCGTCGGCGCTGCGCCGGCCGGCGCGGTGGACCTCGGGATGTTCGAGCTGCGTGACGTCGTCGAGCCGGTGCGGCTGTGGCGACTCGCCGGCCCGGACGAACCGCCGCGGGCGAGTCCGGTGCGCCGCACGAACGTGCAGCCCGCGCACACCTCTCTGGTGGGCCGGGACGATGTGCTGGCCGAGGTCGCCGACCTCGTTGCGACGCATCGCCTGGTCACCCTCGTCGGCACCGGCGGCGTCGGGAAGACAAGGGTGGCGTCCGAACTCGCCACCAGGCTCGCCCCCTCGTTCCCGGGCGGCGCGTGGTTGGTCGAGCTGGCTGCGGTGGAACGTGACGACGCGGTTCCGGGTGCGACGCGGGGCGCGCTCGCCGTCCCGCCCGCTGACACGACCGACGACGCACTCGTCGCGGAACTGCACCGGCGTGGGCCGACGCTGATCGTCCTGGACAACTGCGAGCACGTGCTCGACGGCGCGGCCGAACTTGCCGATCACCTGTTGCGCACCAGCCCGACGACCCGGCTGCTCGCCACGAGCCGGGAGGCGCTCGAGCTCGCCGACGAGCACGTCCTGCGGCTGCAGCCGCTGCCCCAGGAGGATGGCGACGGACCGGCTGAACAGCTGTTCCGCCAGCGCGCGGATCGCGCCGGTACGACGATCGCGGTTGGCGACCGTGAATTGGTCCGCGATGTCTGCCAGGCGCTGGATGGGCTGCCGCTGGC
>JAVHVB010000130.1:0-4484 GCA_032160775.1 Pseudonocardiales bacterium
GCCGCGCGGGCTGGACAGGAACACCTGCACGACCTCGGCGCCGATCGTGGCGGCGTACGGCGCACAGCGCTTCAGCCCGCCGGCCGACGAGACGTGGGCGCCGACAAGGGCGAGCGGACGAGGCACCGATCAGACGATGGTGACGGTGACCGTCGAGCCGACCTCGACCGACGTGCCCGACGGCGGATCGATCCCGACCACGCGCCGGGTGTTGCCGCCGAAGGCCTCCTGGACATTGACGTGGAGACCGAGGTGTTCGAGTGTCGCCTGCACGGAATCCAGCGGCTCGAGCGGCGCGAAGTCCGGGATAGTCACGAACTCGGGGCCCTTCGACACCGTCACGGTGATCGTGCTGAACTTGCGCGCCTTGTCGACCGGAATCGAGATGACCTGCCCGGCCGGGTACTGGTCGCTGAACTCCTCGACCTTGGTCACCTTGAACCGGCCGGGTAGCCCGGACAGCGTCTGTTTCGCTTGCTCGTACGGCGTTCCGGCCGCGATGTCGGGAACCTTGACGATCGGCGGCCCGGTCGAGACGTAGATCGTGATCGTCTGGTCGGCGGTGACCTTGGCGCCTGCCTTCGGATCGGTCCGCGTCACGTCGCCGGCCGGCACGGTGTCACTCGGTTCCTGCTGCACATCGCCGGCGAGCGAGACGGGTCCGACGCTGAGCAACGTGTCACGGGCTTGTTCGAGCGACTTCCCGGCGACCGGGAGCACGGTGTAGAAGTGCGGGCCGGCCGAGATCACGATCGTGACCGTGCGGCCGCGCGCGATTCTGGAGTCGGCCGGCGGGTCGGTGCGCAGGACGTGCCCGGCGGCCACCTCCGCGTCGAACTCCTGCCCCGGCTGCAGCTTCCACTTGAATCCGGCGTCCTCGAGCTTGTTCTCGGCCTGCTGCGGCGAGAGGTTGGCGACCGCGGGGATGTGCGAGTAGCGCCCGGCCGCGAACCACCAGCCGGCCGTGCCCGCTGCCACGCCGAGCATGAGCATGACGACGACGCCGATGATCGTGCGGCGCCGGCGCCGGCTCTTGTCCGAGCGCTGTCGCAGTTTCCGTGGCGGGGTCACCACGGGCGGGGGCGGCGCGCCTTCGTCGGTGATCAGCGGCGGCATCCGGTCGCCGATGCGCGGTTCGGCGCGCCGCGGCACGATCGTCGTGTCGTTGTTGACCCCGCGGCGTCCGAGCAGATCGGTGGTCGCCGAGTCCTGCGTGCGGTGCTGCTTGTCCAGCCGTGGCGCGCGGACGGCGCGGCGATCACGCGGCGGCACCGGCATCACCGGCAGGCCCAGCTCGGCCCGCACGTCGGCGACCTCGGCGAGGAACGCGCCCGCGTCGACCGGCCGGCCGGTCGGGTCGCTGTCGGTGGCGGCGACGACCAGCTCGTCGATCTCGTTCGGCACGCCCTTCACCCGCGACGACGGCGCCGGCACCCGGCTGTGCACGTGCTGGTAGGCGACATTCATCGCCGACTCGCCCTTGTACGGCGGCGTGCCGGTGAGCAGCTCGAACAGCACGACGCCGGCCGCGTAGACGTCGGAGCGCTGATCGACCCGGCCCTGGCTGATCTGCTCCGGCGCGCAGTAGGCGACGGTGCCCATCATCAGACCCGTGCGGGTGGACGCGGCGTCGGCCTCGACCGCGCGGGCCAGCCCGAAGTCGGCGACCTTCACGACGCCGTCGTCGGAAAGCAGGATGTTCTCCGGCTTGACGTCGCGGTGCACCAGGCCGGCCCGGTGTGCGGCGGCGAGCGCGCTGAGCACCGGTTCCATCACCGAGATCGCCTCGGCCGGGCTGAGCCGGCCGCGCTCGCGCAGCAACTCGCGCAGCGTGCGGCCCTCGACGAGTTCCATCACGAGGAACACGTGGTGCCCGTCCGGCGCCAGCTCCGAGCCCTGGTCGTAGACCGACACCACGTTCAGGTGGGTCAGCCGGGCGGCGGCGCGCGCCTCGCGGGCGAATCGATCGCTGAACGCCGGGTCGGCAGACAGGGCCGAGGACATCACCTTGACGGCGACAAGCCGGTCCAGCCGCTCGTCGACGGCCGCGTACACAGTGGACATACCGCCGCGCGCGATACGTTCCAGGATCCGGTACCGGCCTTCGAGCGAGCGGCCGACCAGGGTGTCGGGCGCCGCCGTCTGCACGCAGCGATTCTACGGTCGCAGCGGCCATTCCCCGGTCGGCACACCGCTGGTCATCAGCTGTCGGGGGGCCGGATCCCCCGTACGGTAAGGACTGTGACGTCGGTCGAACGTGGCCTGCTGGGCCGTGTCGAGCTCCTTGCCGACGCCGATCGGCCCGGCGGCTGGCTGCTCACCATCGACCGGATCCGGCAGTCCTACGTCGATCTCGACGACCCGACCTACCTCGATTTCGAGTACGTGCAGGCGTTCGCCGACGTGCTCGACGCGCTGCCCGCAGGGCCCCTTGCGGTGACCCACATCGGCGGCGGCGCCTGCACGCTGGCGCGCTACGTGACCGCAACCCGGCCCGGCTCACCGCAGATCGTCCTCGAACCGGACGTCGCGCTCATCGAGTTGGTCCGCGCGCGGCTGCCGTTGCCGCCGCGCAGCCGGATCCGGATCCGGCAGCAGGACGGGCGAACCGGCGTCGCGGCGTTGCGGGCTGCCAGCGCGGACGTCGTCGTCCTCGACGCGTTCGCCGGCGGACGCGTGCCGCCGGAGCTGACCACGATCGAGTTCCTCTCCGATGTCGCCAGGGTGCTGCGGCCGGACGGCGTGTTCCTCGCCAACGTTGCCGACGGCCCGCCGCTGACGTACAGCCAACGGCTTGCGGCGACGGCGCGGGCGGTGTTCCCGGGCGCCCTCGTGGTCGGCGACGCGGGGGTCACTAAGGGCCGCCGGTTCGGCAACCTGGTGCTCGTGGCCGGGCGTGCCGGGCTGCCCACGGACGCGATCCGGCGCGCTGCGGCCGCCGCGCCGTTCCCGCGCTCTGTCGTCGTTACCTACGGCCGCGGCGCGAAGCCACTTCGCGACGCCGATTCGCTGCGGTCACCGGAGCCACCGGATGCGTTGTGGCGGGTGGGCGACTGGCACGATGCCTGAGTGGCCGCTCGGAATCCCATGCACGCCGACCGAGCCCGCGCCGAGTCGTTCGGCGGGGTCGCCGCGGCCTACGACCGGTACCGGCCCGGGTACCCGGAGGCGTTGATCGACGACCTGGTGGCGCTGCACCCGGCGGCCGTCCTCGACATCGGGTGCGGCACCGGGAAGGCGGCGCGGCAGCTGCAGGCCCGCGGGCTGTCGATCTTCGGCGTGGAGATCGACGCGGCGATGGCGGCAGTGGCCCGATCGCACGGGCTGGACGTGGACGTCGCCGGTTTCGAGGAATGGGACGCTGCCGGGCGGAGATTCGACCTCGTCGTCTGCGGCCAGGCGTGGCACTGGATCGATCCGGCGCGCGGCCCGGCCAAGGCGGCGGCGGTGTTGCGCCCCGGCGGAAACGTGGTGTTGTTCTGGAACCACGAGAACGACCTGGAGCCGGCCGTGCGGAACGTGCTCGACGAGGTGTATCGCGAACACGCGCCGGTGCTCCTCGAGATCGCAGCGCGGGACCGCACCTGGAAGGCCGCGACGTCCTACCTCGCGGACCTGCAGGCCAGCCAGGTGTTCGGGTCGATCGAGACCAAGGACTACACCTTCGAGCGCACGTACACGGCGGAGGAGTGGGTGGGCACCGTGCAGACGCACAGCGACCACCTGCAACTCGACCCGGCCCGCCGGGCAGTGCTCGGCGACGCGCTGCGCGACGCCATCGAGCAGCGGCTGGGCGGAGCAATCCGGACCTCGGGCGGGACGTACTCCATCTGGGCCCGGCCATGAGCGCAGTGGCAGGCTACGGACCATGGAACTGCTGACGTTTCCGGCGCTCGCCGAAGCGCTGGGAGTACCCGTCACCCGGGTCCACCAGTTGATTCGCGACGGCCAGCTGGTCGCGGTGCGCGACGGCGACGGCGTGCGGTGCGTCCCAGCCGATCTCGTCCAGGACGGCGTGGTCGTCAAGTCCCTGCACTCGGTGATCACGATGCTGCGCGACGCGCGGTTCGAGGACTCCGAAATCGTCGACTGGCTCTTCCGCGAGGACGACTCGCTGCCCGGCAGCCCGATCGCCGCGCTGCGCGCCAACCGCGGCTCCGAGGTCAAACGCCGCGCCCAGGTCGCCGGGTACTGAGGCGCCGGGTACTGCGGGCGTGCGGCTCACCTATCTGCTGATCCTCGGCTGCTGCCTGCTCGGCACCGCACCTCTCGAGATCCTCCTGCACACCCGGGTGTACGCGCGGTGGCCACGGCTCACCGCCACCCTCGTCCCGGTGGCGCTGGTCTTCAGCGGCTGGGACGTCGCCGCGATCGCCGCGGGGTGGTGGCACTACGACGGCGACTACCTCGTCGGTGTCAACCTGCCCGGCCGCTTGCCACTCGAGGAGTTGCTGTTCTTCGTGGTCATCCCGACGTGCGCCGTG
>JAVHVB010000131.1:0-2895 GCA_032160775.1 Pseudonocardiales bacterium
GCGTCGCCGCGATGGACCGCTTCCTCAAGCTGGTCGCCGGTGAGCCGGACATCAGCCGGGTGCCGGTGATGATCGACTCGTCCAAGTTCGAGGTGATCGAGGCCGGCCTGCGCTGCGTCCAGGGCAAGCCGATCGTCAACTCCATCTCGATGAAGGAGGGCGAGGACAAGTTCCGCCGCGAGGCGACGCTGTGCCGCAAGTACGGTGCGGCCGTCGTCGTCATGGCCTTCGACGAGGACGGCCAGGCGGACAACCTCGAACGCCGCCAGCGGATCTGCCGGCGGGCGTACCGGATCCTCGTCGAGGAGGTCGGTTTCCCGGCCGAGGACATCATCTTCGACCCGAACGTGTTCGCGGTCGCGACCGGCATCGAGGAGCACGCGAACTACGGCGTCGACTTCATCGAAGCCACCCGGTGGATCAAGCAGAACCTGCCCGGCGCACTCGTGTCCGGCGGCGTGTCGAACGTGTCGTTCTCGTTCCGCGGCAACAACGCGGTGCGCGAGGCGATCCACGCCGTCTTCCTGTACCACGCGATCGCCGCCGGCATGGACATGGGCATCGTCAACGCCGGTGCGCTCGCGGTCTACGACCAGATCGACGAACGGCTCCGCGAGCGGATCGAGGACGTCATCCTCAACCGGCGCGCGGACTCCACCGAGCGGTTGCTCGAGATCGCCGGCGAGTTCGCCGGCGACGGGAGCAAGACCGAGGCGGCGACCGAGGAATGGCGCAGCCTGCCGGTCGAGGAACGGATCACGCACGCGCTGGTCAAGGGCATCGACGCCTACGCCGAGTCGGACACCGAGGAACTGCGCGCGTTGATCGAGGCCCGCGGCGGCGCGCCGATCGAGGTCATCGAGGGCCCGCTGATGGCCGGCATGAACGTGGTGGGCGATCTGTTCGGCGCCGGCAAGATGTTCCTGCCGCAGGTGGTCAAGTCAGCCCGGGTGATGAAGAAGGCCGTCGCGTACCTCATCCCGTTCATCGAGGCAGGCAAGTCCCCCGAGGACGCCGGCCGAAGTATCGGCACGGTGGTCATGGCGACCGTCAAGGGCGACGTGCACGACATCGGCAAGAACATCGTCGGCGTCGTGCTGCAGTGCAACAACTACGACGTCATCGACCTCGGCGTCATGGTTCCGGCGCAGAAGATCCTGGACGCCGCGAAGGAGCACGGGGCGGACATCGTCGGCCTGTCCGGGCTGATCACGCCGTCACTGGACGAGATGGTCAACTTCGCCGCCGAGATGGAGCGGCAGGGGTTCGAGATCCCGCTGCTGATCGGCGGCGCCACCACGTCCCGCGCGCACACCGCCGTCAAGGTCGACGGGAAGTATCACGGGCCGGTGGTATGGGTGAAGGACGCGTCCCGCTCGGTGCCCGTCGTCGCGGCCCTGCTGTCCGACGAGCAGCGGCCCAGGCTGCTCGCCGACCTCAAGACCGACTACGACTCGCTGCGTGAACGGCACGCGGCCCGCGCCGACGCAAAGGTCATCCTGCCGATCGCCGACGCGCGCGCCGACCGCACGCCGATCGACTGGACGGACTACCGCCCACCGCGCCCGCACCTGATCGGCCAGCAGCTGCGGGACGTGCACACCGACGACTACCACGCGCCGACCGCGCCTGTGCAGTACGTGCGCACGTTCGCCGACTATCCGCTCGCCGAGCTGCGCGAGTACATCGACTGGCAGCCGTTCTTCAACGCCTGGGAGATGAAGGGGAAGTTCCCGGACATCCTCAACAACCCGGCCTCCGGCGAGGCCGCGCGCAAGCTCTGGGACGACGCCCAGCACATGCTCGACGAGCTGATCGACGAGAAGTGGCTCACCGCGGCGGGCGTCTTCGGGCTGTTCCCGGCGAACGCGGTCGGCGACGACATCGAGGTGTACGCCGACGAGGCCCGCAGCGACGTGCGGCTCACGCTGCATCAGCTGCGCCAGCAGACCGAGCACCAGCGCGCCATCCCGCACCGGTCGCTGGCCGACTTCGTCGCGCCGAAGGACACCGGGCTGCGCGACTACGTCGGCGCGTTCGCCGTCACCGCAGGCCTCGGTGCCGAGGCGAAGGTGCTGGAGTTCAAGACAGCGCTCGACGACTACAGCGCGATCCTGCTCGAGTCGCTGGCCGACCGGCTCGCCGAGGCGTTCGCCGAGCGGCTGCACGAGCGGGTGCGCACCGAGTTCTGGGGCTACGCCGCGGACGAGGAGCTGGACAGCGAGGCGCTGATCAAGGAGCGCTACGTGGGCATCCGGCCCGCGCCGGGTTACCCCGCGTGCCCGGAACACACCGAGAAGCGCGCGATCTGGGAGCTCCTGGACGTCGCGGCCAACGCCGGGATCGAGCTCACCGAGAGCATGGCGATGTGGCCCGGCGCCGCGGTCAGCGGGCTGTACTTCGCCCACCCGCAGTCGCAGTACTTCGTCCTCGGCCGGATCGGCCGCGACCAGGTCGAGGACTATGCGCGGCGTAAGGGTTGGACGGTCGCCGAGGCAGAACGGTGGCTGTCGCCGAACCTCGGTTACCGCACCGACGACGAATAGCGCAGGTGGAACGTCCGGCCGGCGTCCTGTGCGACATGGACGGCACGCTGCTCGACTCGGAGAAAGTCTGGGACGTCGCACTCGCCGACACCGCGGCATGGCTGGGCGGGGAACTCTCGCCGAGTGCACGCCGCCGGATGGTCGGCTCGAGCATGGGACGGTCGGTGGCGATCCTGCACGCCGACCTCGACATCGACGCCGACCCCGAATCGAGTGCCGCGTTCCTGACGCACCGCACCGCCGACCTGTTCCGGACCGGCCTCGTCTGGCGGCCGGGCGCGCGTGAGCTGCTCGTGGCATTGCACGCTGCCGGCGTGCCGACGGCCCTGGTGACCTCGACCCGGCGGCA
>JAVHVB010000132.1:0-6579 GCA_032160775.1 Pseudonocardiales bacterium
TCGAGTAGTGGCTGAGCTTCTCCTTCGGGTGCTCGAAGTAGCGCAGGTTGTCCGGGTCGATGCCCAGGTCGACGTACCAGTTCCAGCGCTGCTCGAGCCAGTAGTCGAACCACGTCTCGTCCTCGGCTGGCGGGACGAAGTACTCCATCTCCATCTGCTCGAACTCGCGGGTGCGGAAGATGAAGTTGCCCGGCGTGATCTCGTTGCGGAAGCTCTTGCCCGTCTGCGCGATGCCGAACGGCGGCTTGCGCCGCGACGTGTTCAGCACGTTGAGGAAGTTGACGAAGATGCCCTGCGCCGTCTCCGGGCGCAGGTAGTGCAACGCCGAGTCGTCCTCGACCGGGCCGAGATAGGTGCGCAGCATGCCGCTGAACTGCTTCGGCTCGGTCCACTTGCCGCGGGTGCCGCAGTTGGGGCACGCGATCTCGGCCAACCCGCCCTCGGGTTGGCGACCCTTGCGTGCGGCGAACTCCTCTTCGAGGTTGTCGGCGCGGAACCGGTTGTGGCAGCTCAGGCACTCGGTCAGCGGGTCGGAGAACGTCGCGACGTGCCCGGACGCCTGCCACACCTGCGGCGCGAGGATGACCGCGGAGTCGAGTCCGACGATGTCCTCGCGGCCGGTGACCATGTACTTCCACCACTGCCGGCGGACGTTTTCCTTCAACTCGACGCCGAGCGGACCGTAGTCCCAGGCCGACCGCGTGCCGCCGTAGATCTCGCTGGACGGGAAGACGAAACCGCGTCGCTTGCTCAGGTTGACGACGGCATCGTTTCTCGCGGGGTCGGCGGGCACTCGGACTCCAACATCGTTTCGGGTTGAGGTTCCAGGGTATCCGGGCCGTGCCGGGCGGCCCGCCATCGCTCGATGCGGGTGGCCGCCCAGTGGATGAGGAATGCGCAGAGGGCACCGGCGATGCCGTCGGACACATAGTGCTCGCCTGCGTAGGCGAGGCTGAACATCATCACGATCGGGTACGCGACCAGCAGATAGCGCCAGCCGCGGCTCAGCCGGTTCCACATGAAGATGCAGAACAGCACCGTCCCGCCGAGGTGCAGCGACGGTACCGCCGCGACCTGGTCGGCCGACAGGAAGCCACGGGTCCACAGGCCGTCGGCCACCCCGAGGTGGAACTTGTAGAAGCTCGCGCTGGCAATCCGTTCGACGTACGGATGCGCGCCGGCGTGATGGGCGGTGAAGTCGCCGAGCAGGTTCGTGGGTACGAACTTGGTCGGGTAATGCATGCACGCCGGGTTGCTCGGGTGGTCGGCTACCTGCTCCGGTGTGCACATCGCTGCCGCCCACGGCGGCGCGGCCGGGATCAGCACGAACAGCCCGTAGGCCAGGAAGGACAGGCTGGCGAACCGCAGCGACCAGCGGTAGAAGTCGCGCCGGCTGCGCAGCCACATCACGCCCGCAGTGACGTAGGGCAGGAAGAAGAACGAGAAATAGCTCAGGCAGACCACCAGGTCGTACCACTGGACGTTGACCCACTCCCCCGCTGCCGGGTCGTAATTGGTGGCCTTCAGGTGCTCCTGCAACCACACCGTCGGGACATGGCCGAAGAACAAGAACTTGTCGACGGTGAGCTGGGGGGTCCACCACGTCGGCATCCCGGCTGTGTCGGCGATGCCGCGCAGGTAGTCGTAGGCCAGCAGGACGAGCGCGAACGGGAAGAAGTCGATCACTACCCAGAGCAGCCACACCGGGTGCCGGCCGATGCAGAAGCAGCCGAGGCCGACCGCGATCCAGAGCAGCAGCAGGTCCCGGTCGAACGCGAGACCGTCGTTCCACCACACGTAGCCGAGCGTCAGGAAGTACCAGCCGATCGCCCCCCAGCGCACTGCCCGGAGCACTTCGCCCAGCGGCCGGTCCAGCGGGACCCAGTCGGTGCGTTCCCGCCACGCCCTCGGCAACCGCATCACTGCGGCTCGCGATCGCTCGGCCGGCTGGTTGCGGCGCCACCCGGTGCCACCGTGAGCAGCGCTTCGAACGCGGCCGGCAGATCCAGCGCGGCGGCGAGCAGCGGCGTCGCATGCAGCTTGACCTCGTAGTTGCCGAGCGCGCGCCGGTACGACCCGACGTTCTCCCACTCGGTCAGCAGCGTCCAGGCGGCCGGGTCGTCCGTCGACCGGCCGAGGGTGCCGCGCAGGTAGCCCGGCCGCGCCGCGAGCGCCGCGAGCGCGACGCGCGCGCGGTCGGCGAAGTCGGCGTCGCCGGAGAAGTGGGTGATCGCGAACATCAGGCGGGCGCCTGCACGGGTCCTGCTCCGCCACCAGGATTCACCGGTCCGGCTCCGCCGAAACGCCGATCGCGCTGCGCGTACTCGAGGCAGGCCTGCCACAGGTGGCGGCGGTCGAACTCCGGCCACGGCGTGTCCACGAACGCCAGCTCGGCGTAGGCCGACTGCCACAGCAGGAAGTTCGAGGTCCGCTGCTCGCCGGACGTGCGGATGAACAGGTCGACGTCCGGCAGGCCGGGCTCGTCGAGATAGGCGGCGATCGTGGCCTCGTCGATCTTGGCCGGGCTGAGCCGGCCCTCGGCCGCGGCGCGCGCGATCTTGCGGGTGGCGTCCACGATCTCGGCGCGGCCGCCGTAATTCACGCAGAACTGGAGGGTGAGCCGGTCGTTGCGCTCGGTGAACTGCTCGGCGTCCTCCAGCTGGCTGATCACGCTGCGCCACAGCCGAGGCCGACGTCCGGCCCAGCGGATCCGCACGCCGAGTGCGGCCAACTCGTCGCGCCGCCGCCGGATGACGTCCTTGTTGAACCCCATCAGGAAGCGGACCTCTTCCGGTGACCGGCGCCAGTTCTCCGTCGAAAAGGCGTAGGCCGAGATGGTCCCGACGCCGAGTTCGATCGCGCCGTGCAGCACGTCCATCAGACTCGCCTCGCCCGCCCGGTGCCCCTCGATCCGCGGCAACCCGCGCGCGTGCGCCCACCGGCCGTTTCCGTCCATGACGATCGCGACGTGCCGTGGGACGAGGGCAGCGGGGATCTGCGGCGGCCGAGCCCCGGACGGGTGCGGCGGCGGATCGGGCCACCCCCGTCCGGTGCGTGGCGAAGTCATCCGGACACGGTAGCCAATGCCGGCTGAACCCCCGGTTCGCGAACTCCCGCACGTACCGGCGCCGGTGCCGGCCCGCGCAGGAAGATCCAATGGGATAGGAGCCAGCCATACTTCTGCCATGGTCTCGGTCGACGAGTTTGTGGACGCTCCGCTCAAGGTCCAGTTCGAGGTGTTCCTCGACGAGCACCGCGCCGAGCTCGATCACTGCCTCGAGGGTCTCAGCGAGGAGCAGGCGCGACGTTCGCTCGTGCCTTCCCGGACGACCCTGCTCGGGCTCGTCAAGCACGCGACGTTCGTCGAGCAGGTCTGGTTCGACGAGGCGGTGACGGCGCGGTCGCGTGCCGAGATCGGCATCCCGGCAACGCCGGACGAGTCGTTCGTGCTGACCGACGCCGACACCGTCGAGTCCGTCCGCACCGCTTACCGGGAAGCGTGCGCGGCGTCCCGGACGGCGACTGCCGGGCTGTCACTCGACGACCTCCTCCCCGGTAACCGCCGTGGCCCCCTCCCGCTGCGGTGGGTGTATCTGCACGTCCTGCGCGAACTCGCGCAACACTGCGGGCACGCGGACATCTTGCGCGAGCAGATCCTCGCCGACGCCTGACCTCACCAGAGGCGGCCCGCATCGACCTCAGGAGATCGCCAACCCAGGCGGGCGGAAGTGGCGGTCCAGCTCGTTGGCGTACCGGCGGCCGAGTTCGGGGGCGTGCTCTGCGACCCAGTCGGTGAATTTGATCGAGCCCGTGGCCGGAGCTGCCGAGTCGGCCAGCCCGTCCGCCATCGCCCGGTACTCCTCTCGCGTCAACAGCCGGTCGCGAAGCACCAGTCCGAGCGCGCCGGACAGTCCGGTGAGCAGCCGTGCCGGGACGGGCACGACAACCGACCGGCTGCCGACAGCAGTCCGGATGGTGTCGACGACCTCGCGGAAGGTCAGGTTCTGCGGCCCGACCGCATCCAGTACGACCGAGTCGGTGCGCGCCCCGAGGTCGGCACACAACCGAGCGAGGTCGTCGATGTGGATGCCACGGATCCGGTAGTCGCCCCGTCCGCCGATCGCGAACACCGGCAGGTGCCGCAGCAGCCAGGCGATGTTGTTGATCAGCACCCCGTCGCCGCCGAACAGGATCGCCGGGCGGACGATCGCGTGCGACACCTCCGTCTCGCGAAGGATCTGCTCCACCTCTGCCTTGCCGCGGAAGTACGGGTACGCCGAATCGAGCGACGGATGCGTGATGGAGACGTGCACGATCCGTTGCACGCCGGCCGCCGCGGCTGCCTCGAAAAGGGTGCGGCTGTTGGCCACTGCCGCGCCGTGATCGACCTTTCCGTGCGCGAAACGCACCCAATAGGTGTTGTAGAGCGTGTGCGCGCCGCGCAGCGAACGGATCAGCTCGGCCGGGTCGGCGAAGTCGAGCGGCCGCGTCTCGATGTCGCTGGCCGCGGCGGCGCGATCGGGATGCCCGGTCAGGGTCCGCACCCGCCGCCCGCGGGTCAGCAGTTCGCCGGCGATCGCGGCACCCGAATAGCTGAACGCCCCGGTAACCACGTCGAGGTCGGAGGTCTCGGTCATGTCTGGTCTCCTGTCGAGTCCTCGGCAGGGAACGCGGCGCCGGCCATGTCGAGCAACCTCGCGACCTGGCCGGCGCGATCGAACAGGGCCAGCGCGGCGACGCGGTCTCCATCGAGGCTCGCCAGCAGTTCCAGGCCGAGGAAGCCGGCCACGACGCCGTGCGCGAGTTCGCGCGTCGGCACCAGCAAGGCGATCGGCGAGCCCGTCACCGCCTTGCGCACCGCCACCTCGGCGAAGTCGCGCCACGGCGCGAGCCGCGCGGCGACCTGCTCGCCGAGGCCCGGCGTCGACTGCGCCCCGGTGATCATCTCGACGAGGACGGCAACGTGCCCGGAGTCGAGATCCTCGCTGAAGATCGTCCGCGCGGACTCGAGCAGATCGGTCAGCGAGCTGGCCTCGTCCAACGCCTGCGAGTAGGCCGCGAGCCGCCGGGCGCTGACATCGTCCAGCGCGGCGAGCAACAACTCTGTCACCGAGCCGAAGTGGTAGAAGACCAACGCCTGGTTGCACCCCGCCCGGTCCGCGATCTCCCGCGCGCTCGATCCGGCGAACCCCACGTCGCCGAGCGCCGCAACCGCTCCGCGGATGAGCGCCGCCCGGGTGTCGGCCGAGCGGCCGACCTTGATGTCCGGTGCCCCGGCCCGGCGCGGTCCCGACTTGGCCATTCGTCGTCCCCGTTCCAACGCAGTTTGAGCGAATAGTTTGAGCAATTGCTCAATACCGTAGCACTGCGTGTTCGGGCTGTCGACGGACGGATCTGGAGCCCCAATTAGTGCGGACGGGCCGGGTCGCGGACGTTCGCCACGTCGTAGAACGGGAGCTGGCGCCGCGGCGCGTCGAAGGCGTAGCCGTCCACGTGCCGCCGGCTCATGACGACGGCGCCGTCGTGCCGAACTGTCCGCGCGACGACGTCGATGTCGATCTGGATGCGGTAGCCGGCGCGGGCCAGTTGCCGGCAGGCTTCGGGGCTCGGCCGCGCGCCGAAGGGGTAGACCAGCACATCGGTGCCGCCGAGCACCGGGCGCGCGACGGCTTTCCACTGCGCGGTGTCCCAGGCGATCGACGACAGCGAGTTGGTCGAGAGGTTGATGTGTCCCCAGGTGTGGCTGGCGATCGTCCAGCCGTCGTTCGTCAACCAACGGCCGAGTGCGATGAGCCGCTTGCGCGCAGCAGGCCGGTCAGCGTGGTGCTCGCCGAACAACCCCTCATACCCGGTCACCGCGAGGACGCCCTTGGCACCGTCCGCGGAGAACTCCGGGTGGCGGGCGATCTCCGCATCGACGAGCGGCACGACGTCCTGGTCGGTGAGCCGGCCGCTGGGCAGCTCGGCCATCGCCCCGTGGTCGGTGAGCACGAGCCGGCTGGCCAGGCCGCGGCCAGCGAAGTACCGGTAGTAGTTCACGTCGTCCTCGGAGAACACGAGCGGTCGCCGGCCCTCGGGTACCCGCACCGTGCCCGCCGCGGCGCGGTGGACGTCGACGAACGTCCACCCGTTCCGCCAGAGGTCGTCCAGGATCCGCCGGAACTCGAGTGCGGTGACGAAATTGTTCTGAAACCCGATGCCGAGCTGGTCCGAGGTGAACGCCAGCTCGGGGTTGATCACCAAGGGATGGACGAACAACTCCTCGACCGGCCCGTGCCACGCAACCATCTCGACGTGCGGCGCAACCGGGCGCGAGGAGGGCGGCGGCGGCGACGGCGAATGTCTGGCCACGATGCTGGCGCCCGACCCGGCTCCGGACGGCGTCACTTGGCCGGACCCGGCCGAACCCGAACAGCCGGCGATCGCGGCGACCACCAGCACCGCCACAGCAACCGACCGCGCCCGCATACCCCGTAAGACGCCAGGCGGCGGAACAGCGTTGCACGGCGGGGCCAGACTGGCGCCATGGACGTCGTGCCGATCGTGATGTCACCGACCCTGCCGGGGCACTTCTCGCCG